>JBFJXU010000103.1:0-7117 GCA_041622975.1 Thermoplasmatota archaeon | reverse complement strand
GGTAGAGCATCGGACTCTTAATCCGACGGTCGCCGGTTCGAACCCGGTGCAGCCCGCTTGCACACGCCAAACAAGGCTGCGGGGCGCCGCGTGCCCCGCCTGGTTTTGACCGTGGCCAACGCCGGGCTGGACCGGGCGAGGGACCCGCCGGCACGGTAGTGCCGGCAGGGACCCGGTGCAGCCCGCTTTGTCAACCTCCTCTTCCCACCGACTCCCCATGGCGCCGTCGAAGCGGAGCCAGGTGCTGTTGGTGGTGACGGCGGCGGCGTTGGTGTTCAGCCGCGTCTTTGGTTTGAGCGTGGTTTTGCCTGGTTTCCGGGAGCATTACGAATCGTTTGCCTCGCCTTTCTGGGTGGGCGTTGCTTTCACGGCGTACGCGGCGACCTTGGCGTTGATGCAGTTGCCACTGGGCATCTTGTCAGATCGCATTGGGCGCCGTCCGGTGCTCGTACTAGGGTCCGTTTTGTTCGTTGCGGGGTCGGCTTGGGCGGCCACGGCGGAGTCCATTAGTGTCCTGATTGCGGCGCGTCTGTTGCAGGGCATGGGGGCCATTGGCGCGGTTGCCATGGCATCGGTGGGGGACACGATTCCGGCCCACCGGCGAACCATGGCCATGGCCATGGTGGGTATCCCGGCGGGGATGGGTTTCATGGCGGGGATTGCTGCCGCTCCCCTCCTGACGCCGAGCCTCGGCGTGCCGGGTCTCTTCTGGGTGACGGCGGGCCTTGGCTTAGTGGCGGGGTTGCCGCTGGCGTTCGTGTCGATCGCACCGCCGGAGCCACGCGCCATCGAGCCCTTGGGGCGCCCGGAGGCCAGTTTGGCGGTGGCGGGATTCACGCTCAACTTCGCCTTGGCGGCGTACCTGTGGTTCTTGCCCGATGCCTCGCCGCAGGCGCTCCTGCCGCCGTTGTTCGTCGCCTTGGTGGTCATGGGCGGCGCAAGTCGGGCGGTGGATGGCCGAGGCCTGACGTGGCAACCCCTTGCGGGTTTGGTCTTGCTTGGCGTTGCGTCTTGGCTGACGCGTTCATGGTTGTTCGTGGGCGCTGCGCTGTTCTTCTCGGTACATGCCACCTTGTCCGCCGTGATTCCGTCGCAGGTGAGTCGTGTGGCGGGGGCGCGCGGCGGACGGGGCCATGGTGTCCAGGGCGTGATTGCGTACATGGGGACCTTCGTGGCAGGGCCCGTGGTCGGCGCCTTGACTGGATTCCCGGTGGCCGTGTTTGCCATCATGACCGCTTTGGGCCTGGTTGCTGCTTTGCTGGCCAAGGCATGGCTTGCTCCCCAATCTTCATAACAGGGTCCGGGTGAGCCGCCGCCGTGGAGAGCGCGACCCGTGTCCTTGCCGTGCAGCGCCTCGGCGTCATCGTCGTTGCCATGACGTTCAGTCTCATGGTCTTGGGCAGCTGGGTCAAGGCGACCGGCAGCGGCCTGGCGTGTCCCGACTGGCCTGCTTGTTATGGCCAATGGCTCCCCCCGTTCCCCTCTATCGAGAACAATGGCGTGGACCCCGCCACGGGAGACCCTGTTTACTACACGCAGGCGCAGGTCCTCTATGAGTGGACCCACCGGGCCGTAGCCAGTCTTCTGGGTATTCCCCTCATTGCCTTCGCGGTGCTGGCCTGGAAGGGCACCCAGCACCACCCTGTTCTGCGGGGCTTGCCCATCGCGGCTCTCGGCGTCCTAGCCATCCAAGTACTCATTGGCGGCGCTACAGTCCTCACCGGCAACCCGGCCGCAATCACTACGCTTCACCTTGCCACGGCGACGCTGTTCTTCTTCCTCGTCACGGTGGCAACCACGTTTGCATTCCTTCGTCCCCTGCGCGACGCGGCGCCCATCGTCCGCGTGGACAAACGCCCGGCCGAGAAGGTCACCGTCTACCCGGGGGAAGTCCGTGAGTAAGTTCCGGGACTTCGTGGAAATCAGCAAGCCACGCATCATTACGTTGCTCCTCGTGGTGGCATGGGCGGCCATGTTCATGGCTGCTGGTGGACCCCCCGAATGGAAGGCATTCGTCGCTGTCACCATTGCCGGCACGTTGAGCACTGCGGGAAGTGGTGCCTTCAACCATGTCATTGAGCGGGACCGCGATCGTCGCATGAAGCGCACTGCGGACCGCCCCGTTGCTTCGGGCCGCTTGCCGTTGTGGCAGGCGCTTACGTACGCCACCGTCATGAGCATCCTGGCCTTCGCTTCCCTCGCCGTCGTGGGTGCCTGGCTTGCGGCCTGGCTGACCCTTGGCGCCATCGCGTACTACGTGGTCGTCTACACTGTGCTCCTGAAACCCAGTACGGCACAGAACATCGTCATCGGCGGCTTTGCTGGTTCGTTCCCTGCCCTCATTGGCTGGAGCGCCGTGACGGGCACCCTCGGCGTGAGCGCTTGGGTGCTGGCCCTTCTGGTGTTCCTGTGGACTCCGGCTCACTTCTGGAGCCTGGCGTTGCTCTACAAGGAAGACTACGCCGCCGCCGACTACCCCATGATGCCCAGCATCCGGGGCGATCGCCACACCCGCCACCTCATCCTCGTTTACTCGGTGCTGACACTGCTGTGCTCTGTTGCCTTCGTGTTCCTGGGCACGGCGGGCCTCGTTTACTTGGTGGCTGCCTTGTTCCTTGGCGGCGTCCTTGTGGTCCGCGCGGTGCGCCTGTTGAAGGTCCACGAACCCAAGAACTACCGCACGTTCTTCCTTGGCACCATTCAGTACCTTGGCGTCCTACTGCTGGTACTCATGGCGGACCGCGTCTTGCCTGCGACCTTGTGATTTACAGGTCCATGGAGCCGCCGGGCTCTAGGGCATGGACGGCCACGTGGCCCGGGACTTGCTCCCTGAGTTGATCCGGAGTTCCGGCGAGGATAGGGAACGTTGCGTAATGCATGGGTACCACTCGCTCTACGTCCAGCATTTCCACGGCGACGGCTGCCTCCCGAGGCCCCATGGTGTAATGGCCGCCAATGGGCAACAGCGCTGTTTTGGGGTGGTGCAGGTCGCGGATGAGTTTCATGTCTAGGAATGCCGCCGTGTCGCCCGCGTGGTAGATGACCTCGCCGTCAGGGGTTTCGATGATGAAGCCTGCCGCGGAGCCCCCTGGTGTGATGGAGCCCTCTGGGCCTGGGCACCCGCCACTATGGACGGCGTGGACCATGCTGAAACGCCAGCCGTCGTGCTCATAGGTTCCTCCCTTGTTCATGCCGATGACTTGGTCTTCGGGGACTCCGTTGGATTGTGCCCAGAACGTGACTTCATGGATACATACCAACTTGGCACCACTGGCCTTGCAGATTGACGGGGCGCTTCCTGCGTGGTCAAAGTGGCCATGTGTCACGAGGACCACATCTACATCGCCGATGTCAGTACCTGGGTAGGTTGGTCCATCGGTCCAAGCGTCAATGACCACTTTACTGTCATTGGATTCGATGAGGAAACCTGCATGCCCAAGCCACGTGATGCGGGTCATCGTAGCGACCATCATGGCGCGCCCAGAAAAAGGGGCCGCCGAAGGCATTCAGAGGGGGAAGAGGAATGCAATGACCCAGGGCAGGATGATGATCAGCAACAGATTGAGGGGGCCGCCCACGCGCAAATAGTCGGTGAAACGGTACCTGCCGGGCGCATACACCATGGTGTTGGTCTGGTAGCCAATCGGCGTCAGCATGCTCGTAGAAGCCGACAGCATGACCGCCAAGGCGAAGGGCTTGGGGTTCAGGCCAAGCGACAAGGCGGCGGCGATGACGATCGGGATCAGTAGAACCACGGCGGCGTTGTTGCTAATCATTTCCGTGAATAGGCTTGTGACGCCGAAGACCAGCATGAGGAAGGCAATGGGGGGTAGCAAGCCGCCCACGGCCACGAGGCCACTAGCGGCCAGTGCCGCGGCACCGGATTTCTCCAGGGCAATCCCCAAGGGAATGATGCCCGCCAAGAGGAGAATGATATCCCAGTGGATAGAATCCAGGAACTCCTGCATTTTCAAGCACCCCGTCAGGACCATGGCGACGGCACCTGCGAGCGCCGTGACAACAATGGGCAGGATGCCGATGGCGGCGACGGCCACCACGACCGCGAGAATTCCGGTGGCAATTGCAATCTTGTCCTTGCGGAATGATTCGTCTTTTCGTGCCCGTGTCAAGACGAAGGTGTCCGACTCCTGCAGGGCCTCCAGTGCTTCTGGGCTACCCTGGACGAGGAGAACGTCGCCGGACTGGAGGAACGTACTCGTGAGCGGTCCAATAGCGACTCGGTCTCGGTGCCGAATTGCCAATACCAATGCGTCGTAGCGGTCACGGAAGTGAATCTCCTGCAATGTGTGGCCCTCCCAGCGGCTACCTGGGACCACCATGATTTCTGCGGTGGCGACAGAGGCGCCGTCCGGCCCCTCAGCATCCACAAGGTCGTGCAGTTTCTCCACGGGGGTTAGGCCAAGTTCTTCGGGCAAGGCTTCCAGTCGGGCACGGCTGGCTTGCACCATGAGCACGTCGTGAGCGCGGACCATGAACGTCCGCCGCGGCGATGAAAGGACGCGATCTTCGCGGAAGACACGGACCACCTGCACGCCCTTGTGGGGGATTAGCCCCAAGTCGCGAAGGGATTTGCCTACTGCTTCCGAGTCGCCCGGAACCTCCAGTTCCGCCATGAATCCCTTGAGGTCAAACCGCTCCACGGCAGTTCCTTCGCCGCGGTCGGGCATGAGTTGCATGCCGATGGTGAGGAAGTAGATGGCTGCGACCACCAACCCCACCACGCCCACCAATGTGAATGAGAAGAACCCGAATGGCTCGACGCCGAAGCGCGGCAACAGGTCGTTCCCCAAGAGGTTGGTACTGGTTCCAATGATGGTCAGTGTGCCACCTAGCATGGCGAAGAACGACAAGGGCATGAGCAACTTGCTCGGGCTATGGCCGCCTTCCTTTGCCAGGCGTGATGCCACGGGGATGAGAACCGCCACGACGGGCGTATTGTTGACTACCCCTGACAGGGGGCCGGCCACAGCGCCCAGCGTCAAGGCCTGGCGGCGGGGCCCTTTACCGGCCCAACGCACTAGAAAATGGGTCACGTACATGACGGCCCCGGAGCGCTGAATGCCGGCGGACAAGACGAACATTGCCATGACGGCGACTGTTGCCTGGCTACTGAAGCCCGCCAGGCCTTCCTGGGGAGTCAGGATGGCGCCGTCCCAGGAGCGAGCCGGGAAAACCATGAGAATCGCTGCCGCCAACATGGCCGTCACGGGAACCGGTAGGGCTTCCTTGAGGAATAGAACGAGAACGACGGCCACAACAGCTAGTACTACTGCGGTCTCCCAGAGGGCCACGTGCCACGAGCGGGGCCACTCGTCTTAAGGCGTACCGGCGGCCCGGGCGTTCGTGGACGTGTTCAGGCGGCAACTTTTGCTTGCCGGATGGCGTCGCTAAGCACGTCACCGAGGTTTCGAATGCCGTTCTCGATGGCGTCGTCTGCCGGGTACGAGAAGTTGAGGCGCAGGGTGTTCCAGCCTACGTCAGGGTCAGCAAAGAATGACTTTCCTGGCACGTATGCCACCTTGCCCTCTTCCACGGCTCGAGGGAGTAAGTCTACGGCGTTGAGTCCCGCGGGCAGTTCCGCCCACGTGAATAGACCGCCCTGGCTGCGCGTCCAGGTGACCCCTTCGGATGGGAAGTGGTCGTCCATGGCTCGCATCATGAGGTCGCGCTTACGTCGGTAAAGCGCGATAATCTCGGGGATGTGCCGCTCGATGATCCCTTGCGACAGCAAGTCGTCAGCGATGTACTGTGTGAACGCATTCGTACAGAGGTCAACAGATTGCTTGCCCACCACCATCTTCCTGGTTACGGGTTCAGGGGCAACGCACCAAGCAAGGCGGAAACCGGGCACCAGAATCTTGCTGAATGTCCCCAGGTACACGACGCGGTCGCCCTGCTTGTCGAGGGAATGAATGGTTGGAACGGCTTCGCCGTCGAAGCGGAGTTTGCCGTACGGGTCGTCCTCAATGATGAGAAGGTCATGCTCGTAGGCTAGGTCCAGAATGGCGCGCCGCCGCGCCTCTGGAATCACCGTGCCACTCGGGTTCTGGAACGTTGGGACCGCGTAGAAGAACTTGGGCCGGATGCCTTGCTTTTCCAGGGACACAAGGGTATCGCCCAGAGATTCGGGGATCACTCCGTCGCCGTCCGAGTCAACGGCGGCGTACTTGGCATCGTAATGGTTGAAGGCCTGCAACGCACCCAGATACGTGGGGTTGCTGACCACAATGGTGTCGCCTGGGTCGACGAAGACCCGGCCGAGCAGGTCGAGGCCCTGCTGGGAGCCATTGGTGATGGTGATTTGGTCAGGGTGGGCGTTCATGCCATCCTTGGCCAAGACTTCCGATAAGGTCTCCCGGAGGTGTTGCACGCCTTCCGTGGTGCCGTATTGCAGGCTTTTAGCAGGATGGTCGCGCAGCACGCGGTGCGTCGCCTCTTCCACTTCCTTGACCGGGAACGTGGCAGGATTTGGCAGGCCACCCGCGAAGCTAACGATGTCCGGGCGTTCCGTGAGTTTCAGGAGTTCACGAATCTCGCTGGCCTTGAGGCGGGAAGCGCGGTCACTCCAGAGGGATGAGTAGTCCATGGGAACAGATTCAGCCAACCCTTGCCTCGTTAAAGCCTTGGGCGGGGCAATGGACGGTTGGAGGCGAAAGGACGCCTGATTCAGGCTTGATTTGGGTCCCAGAGGACTTCGTTGCCGCTGGCGGCGGCGCGAGCCCAGACGAAAAGCGCGTCACTGAGCCTGTTCAGGTAGTGAACATCCGTGGCGTCGCATGCCCCGTCGCGTTGCAGAGTCACGAGGTGCCGTTCCGCCCGCCGGCAAACCGTCCGGGCGATGTTCAACCGTGCTTCAGCCTCAGTGGCACCGGCTAAGACGAAACTCGTCAAGGCGGGGAGGGCCTCGTTTGCCTGATCCATCCGCTGTTCGAGCCATGCAACGTCGGTCTCCTGGATACGTGGCTGCTGGGCGCCAACGTCCTCCGGCAGCGTGGCGAGAATACTTCCCAGGTTGAACAATTGATGTTGGACGCGTAACAAGTCCTTACTCAATCGATCCCCAGCAGCCAAGCGCGCATGACCAATGAATGCGCCC
>JBFJXU010000102.1:0-7165 GCA_041622975.1 Thermoplasmatota archaeon | reverse complement strand
GTGCGATGGGCGAGCCCACCCGCATAGCGCTCGTGCAGCGCCGTGCGGATCTCCGCGAAAGTTCCACTGACGACCACCTCGCTCAGCAGCGCGTCGGGCACCAGGGCGGATGTGGACCGGCTGGGCTTGGAACCCATACCCATGGGGTACATCGTTGTGGCCCCCGGGGGCACGGTCGGCAAAGTGGGGAAGGCGGACCTCATCCAACCCGACGAGCAAGAACGGGCCGTTCGTTACGCCCTGGCCGCCCAGTACTTTGGCATGCGATTCGTATACCTAGAGGCCGGCAGCGGCGCCAAGCAACCGGTCGACCCAGGAATCATACGCGCCGTCAAGCGAGCCATCGACATTCCGGTCATTGTGGGTGGGGGCATTCGAACTGCGGATGCGGCCCACGAATCCATCAAGGCGGGTGCAGACATCATCGTCACGGGCACCCTCGTTGAAGGCGCCGTGGACGTCCACAAGACGCTGAACAGCCTGTTCTTCGACCTCTCGGAGCGGCTCAAGCGCGAGTTCCGGCGCCGCCTCGACCTCGGTGACGACTACCCCCGCACCTGAGGTCACCGCCAACCCTAAACGGCGCCGAATGAAGCGCCCTTTGTGCCTAAGGCCAGCGCGGTGGCGCACCCCATCCAGGGACTCGTGAAGTACCACGGGCTGCGCGATCCGGTGCGACGCATTCCCTTCCACGACTCAATCAGTGTCTGCACGGGGCCCATCAAGACCCACACCACCGTGGAAGTCCTAGGCGATGGCGACTCGTCGGCCACCATCGACGGGGAACCGGTCACCGGCCGCGCTTGGGACCGAGTCTGCGCCGTGGTGCGCGCCATCCAGGAGCACGCCGAAGACGACAGGCCATTCCGCATGGCTAGCCAGAGTGACTTCCCGAAGTACGTAGGCCTGGGCTCAAGCAGCAGCGGGTTTGCAGCCCTTGCCGTGGCTGCTGCGGATGCTTACCGCGTAGAAATGGACCTCGAGCAACTTAGTGAGTTTGCCCGTCTAGGTGCAGGGTCGGCCTGCCGTGCTGTCACGGGCGGTGTCTCTGAGTGGCGCGTCGATGGCCAGCGAAGCTACAGTCATCGCATGATGGACCACGACGATCTCGACTGGGCCATCATCGTGCCATTGGTTGCTCACGAGGAGCCCACCGAGGGCATTCATCAGGAAGTGACCACCAGCCCATTGTTCCAGGCCCGCGTTGATTACATGGCCGACGCACTGGGCGCGGCCCGCAAGGCCTGCCGGGATGGGGACCTCGAGGCGCTTTGGGCGACGGCGGAAAAGGACACGCTCAACCTGCATGCAGTCACCATGACCGGTCAAGCAGGTCACTTCACCTGGCAACCCGCCACCATGGCGGTCATGCGAGCGGTTCGCGCCCTACGAGAAACTGCTGTTCCCGCCTACTTCAGCATCGACACTGGGGCGACTGCTTACATCAACACCCCGACCGGCCACGCCGATGCGGTCGCAGATGCTGTCAAGGACATCGCAGATGTCTCGGACGTGTTGCGACTAGCGCCGGCTGGCCCGGCTCGCATCGTTGACGAACACCTCTTCTGAATCACTACGACGCAATCAGCCTCGCGTGCTCAATCTTGATGCACCGGTCCACCACCACTTCCATGCCGTGCCCGACGGCGCGGTGGATGGAGTCATGCACCACACCCAACTGGAACCACATGGCGGGTGCATCAATCGCGATGGCCTCCTCGATGACATCAGGCAAGGCACTCGGCCGGCGGAACACATCCACGATATCAACGGGGCCACTCTCCTTGGCGGCGGCAAGATCAGGTGCCGGCGTCAAACCGTGGATTGGTTCCTCCTTCGGCGTCACAGGAACAACGTCGTAGCCGTGATCGAGCAGATACCGCACAATCGCGTTGCTGGCCCGCGATGGGTCGGCGCTGGCGCCCACCACTGCAACGCGACGCGTCGTCGTCAAGAGGGCCTGCATGGCGGCGTCGTCCCCTGTAATGTCCATGGCGTACATGTGCCCATGCCGGACTTATCCGCATCGGTAATGCCTTAGAACACTCGCGGCCGTGCTTGCAGCCATGGCGTGGTGGCGGGCCCTTCCGCTCTTAGTTCTAGTCACACTGCCCGTGACTACTGCCGAGCCCGGCGGCGAGGCCTGTGAGAAGTATTTCCAGCCCGGCGTGGGGACGGTTTGTGAACTACCAGACGGCCTCCTTCAGGTGTTTGCCTCCGACGGATCGATGCTAGGTACCGTGCATGGCCTTGACCCAATTCCCGCCGATGATGAACCGGCCGCACCCGGCGCTCCTGCGCCCCGCGACCCATCGTGTGCCAACGGCAGCTACTACGCGCACGTCATCTATGCGCGTGCGTACAACGACGATGACAATTACGCCCAGAAGGTCGAGACCATCCGGGGCCTAGTCCGCACCGCGTCTGGCTGGGTGCACGAGTCAGCCCAGGCTGACGGCGGCCAGGCACGCCTCATCGTCCTGTGTGAGGCGAGCGGAGAAATCCGTGTTGACAACGTGGAACTTCCAACACCCAAGGGTAGTGCCCACTTCGACACAATCGTCTCTGACTTGAAGGGCATGGGCTACGACGACAAGCGCGTCAAATACTGGATTTACTACGACGACCGCGGTGCCTGCGGCTGCGGGGGAATCGGGCATGTCTACAACGACGACCGGGCCTCCACGAACAATTACAACAACGGCAATGCGCTCACTTACTCCGTAACGTTTGGCTACGACAGCGCGCGCATCATGCTCCATGAACTCGGCCACAACATGGGTGCAGTGCAACTCTCGAGTCCGCATTCCTCGGGCAGTAACGGCTGGCATTGCAATGATGGTCGAGATGTCATGTGCTACTCAGATGGTGGCTCCACATCCAATTACCGCAACGATGTGTGCAGCACCGAAGATTGGGACTGCAACCGCGACGATTACTTCAACGTCGCACCGGCCCCGGGCTCGTATCTCGACACGCACTGGAACATCGGTCATCAACGCAACCGGTTCATCGACTTCGGTGATGGCCCACCGCCGCCCCCGCCCAACGCCGCCCCCAGCCTGCTCGATTGGTCGTGTCCCGCCGCGCTCAAGGGTGCGCCGGTGACGTGCAGTTTGCGCGTTTCTGATCCCGATGGATGGTACGCCAACATCCAATGGGGGGACGGTGCCTCGGCACGAGCGCCTGCTAGCGGCACGGCCGCAGATGGGGCGACGCGACAGGTGACGCACACCTACGGGGCCGCCGGCACGTACACCGTTACAATTACGCTTACAGACGGCTCGGCGGACGCGTTGTCAAGCACGGTGACGCGCACTCTCCAGGTTGTTACGGACAACACGGGTCCCGTCATCGATGTCACCCACCCTCGTGGCGGTACCTACCTTGGCTTCCCTGGCATCAGTTTTACACATGGCTTCGGCCGGCCGGTCATCGTTGACGAAGGGCGCATTGTGGCAGACGTGAGTGATCCCGCGGGTGTGGTCCAATTTACTGCTCGCCTGGACAACTCCCTCATCTATTACCAGACTGGTGCCATAAACCACATCGATACCTGGTTCGAGGTTCCGACCACTAAGTCGGGTGCCGTGCTGATGCTCGAAGCATGGGACTCCAAGGGCAACCGTGCCGCCGTCAGCATGCAAATTGACACGGTCAAGACGTAATTCGTCCCGCGCGCACAACGGCGCATGCCGAATCTGGGCCGCGACCCTTATGCAAGGGGTGCCGGTCGGGCCCCATATGGACGCCCCGGCGCTCAAGCACATGGTCTTCCCACGCAACGTGCTCGTGGGTCACGACGCCATTGACCGCCTTGGTAAGGTGGCCGCCGAGGGCGACCCTACGCCCAGCGTGGTGGTGGTCTTCGACAACACCACCAAGGATTTGGTGGGGCATCGCGTCACTGAAGCCATGCAGGCGGAGGGCTTCACGGTGCACCCGTACGTGAGTTCGGGGCCTACGATGAAGTCTGTACAGGAAACGGTCCGCGTTGGTAAACAAGCGGGCGCCGGACTGTACATTGGGGCGGGAGGCGGCTCCGTAATCGATGTGGCCAAACTGGCCGCATTCCGCCACGGCCCTGGCTTCATCAGCGTTCCCACTAGTGCGAGTCACGACGGCATCTGCTCAGGCCGAGCCAGCATCAAGGATACCCAGGGCAGCCAGTCCGTGGAAGCCAAGCCCCCCGTGGGCATTGTGGCGGATACTGCGGTCATCAGCCAAGCCCCCTTCCGCATGCTGGCTAGTGGCTGCGCGGATGTCATCAGCAACCTCACCGCCGTGCTCGACTGGCAACTGGCCAACCGACTCAAGGCTGAGGAATACAGTAGTTTTGCTGCAGTCCTTGCTAAGAGTGGAGCGGACCTAATCCTTGACAACATTGAGGTCATCAAACCAGGGATCGAGGAAGCATCCTGGATTACCGTCAAGAGCCTCGTGGTCAGTGGTGTCAGCATGGCGGTTGCTGGAAGCAGCCGACCTGCCAGCGGCGCCGAGCACCTCTTCAGTCATTACCTGGACCGGACTGCGCCGGGCGTCGCCATGCACGGCGAGCAGGTGGGCGTGGGTGCCATGCTCATGATGGCACTGCATGGCGGTGACTGGAAGCGGATCCATGACGCATTGGAAACCCTCGGATGTCCGACTACTGCCAAGGCCCTGGGCATCCCGCAAAAGAAGATCGTGCAAGCCCTGATGGATTGTCACACTTTGCGCCCCGAGCGCTACACGATTCTCGGCGAATCTGGGCTCACCAAGGAAGCCGCGGTCAAATTGTGCAAGAAGACCGGCGTGTTCTGAAATAGGGCTCCTTCGTGGCGCACGCCATGCGCTTCCTTGCCGTCGGGACGGCTACGTTGCTCGCCCTTTCCGGATGTCTACAACTGGCTAGTGATGCTGGCGACGAGGGATCCTCGGGCGAGTCCGATTTCACATTGCTATGCCACGACGATGGCCAACGCTGCAATTTTGAAATGACGCCCGACGAAGGCCGGCAAGGCAACGAAGTCACCATCGCCGTGAACCCGCTCGATCCACGCAACGTGGTCGGGGGTGCCAAGGATTACTACCCTGCCGACGCCGGGGAATGCGTCTGGGATGGCGTGTACGTCACCCACGACGGCGCTGCCACCGCCTACGAGGATCGCTCCTTTGACGGTTCACCGTGGCGCGCCCGCGACGGGGATACAAGCGACTTCACTCCCAATTATGCGAGCCAATTCTGGTGTACGACGGACCCTGTTGCTTACTTCGACGTCAACGGCAACCTGTACTATCTCCTGATGGCGTACCAAGCCGACCCGGTGACGGGTTCCAAAACGTGCGAGGATGAGTGTCCGCGTGGTGCCTTGAACGACTGGGCCTTCAACCGAGCCACGCAGATCGTTGCTATCTCGGACGACGGTGGCGATTCATTCCATACGTTTACGCCGGTTCTGGAAGGCTCCTACCCAGTCAATTTCCATGACAAAGGCTGGCTTGCTGCCAGTCCTGACGGCACGGTGCATGTCATGTGGCTCGCCTTCTTTGTGCCCGGCAACCAATATTGCCGCAGCACCGACGCCGGCCAATCATACCAGTGCACAGAAATCATCGCCACCCAGTTCGTGGATGCAGGACAGGGCAGTTTCTTGGAAGTGGGAACGGGCGACCAAGTGTACGCCCTGTGGACCAATGGTGGCGACATCATGGTCAAGCGGAGCCTAGATACTGGGGCCACTTGGGACGAGGCCCGCGTGGCGCTTGGAATCAATCGAGAAACCATGCCGGGGCTAAGCGAGCGGGACCGCCGCGGAGGTTTCCCCATGCTCGCCACGGACCGCAACCCGGCCAGTCCCATGGCAGACAACCTGTACGTGGTTTGGGCTGATGCGTGTGGCGCCGACGTGTGGCGGCGCGATTGCGGCGTCGAGGACGACTCCACCCACGTCTGGCTGGCGTCCAGCAACGACATGGGCAACTCGTGGAGCCTTCCTGTCCGAATCGACGACGGCTCATCCGCTTGGCGCCTGTTCCCCGCCGTCAGCGTGAGCCCGGGAGGTGTCGTCGATGTATCCTGGATGACCACGAAGGACGCCGCAACCTTCACCACGCCCGAAGCCTGGGATGAGCGATTTGCCGGAGACTATCTGGGCTTCGAGCAGGCTTACGCGTACAGTTTGGATGCGGGGAGATCCTGGAGTGGCCCGCATTCCATTCGTGACGCTGGCGACGGCGGCTGGAACCCAATCCACTGCACCCACCAGAATGGTATGGTCTTCATTGGTGACTACAATGACATCGACTCATCCTGGCAAGCAGCACACCCGGTTTGGCCGGACAGTCGGCATGGCGTGTGTGACGTGTACACAGCCACGATTCAGCGGCCGATGTTTGCCGAGGGTTGGACTACGCAAGACAAGGCGGCCGCTAAGGAGTGGATTGCGGCTCACCCTCTCGTGTAGCATCCGTTGGTCTGCTGGTGGGCCATTGGCGTAGGGGGCGCGGCGCCTTCAGCCGGCCTTACAGCGCTAGTGTTTGACCGACCAATTCGAGCACAGGGTCGGTGAGGCCCAAGCGGGTGGGGTCAGCAATCAGGATGCCTGCGATGACGATGTAGGCGCCAATGCCGACCCAGGGGTCGTATTCCAGTTCCACGTAGCCAGCAGTGACATTCGTGAACAGCAACGTCACGTCGGCGGTGCGGTTGTTGTGGACTTCCGTGCTGGAATCGACGATGGCGGTCTCATTGTGCCCGTCCTCATAGTATGCCGTCGCGTTGGGCGCCCATTCCATGTAACCGGTGGGAGCGCCCGTCTCGTTGCGGAATCCAACGCCATTCTCGGCCGCTTCGATGGTCTGGCCGCGGGCATCCACGGTGAACTCAAAGGCAAGCAGGCTCTCATTGGATTGCCAGGGCCAGTCATAGACGAACAGGTCGAATTTGGCCGCGTTGTTGGATTGGTTGTAGTGGTACACGAAGGAGACGGTCGCGGTACCCAGGGAACTGCCTCCGCCGCCGCTGGCGGTGGGGTTCACGTTCTCTGTCCCCGTAATGGTCAACGTGGTGATGTTGCCGTCTCGGCTGACGGAGCAACTGGAGCCACTGGCGTTGGCGTTGACCAAACTTACGGCCGCGATTGTGTTGCCGGCGGAATCCACCTCGGCCACCGTGTGCGTCTTG
>JBFJXU010000101.1:0-7190 GCA_041622975.1 Thermoplasmatota archaeon | reverse complement strand
TCGGGGTCGCCGAAGCGGGCGTTGACCTCAATGACGCGTGGGCCGTCCACGGTCAACATGAATTGACCGTAGATGGCGCCAATGTACGGTGTTCCCTCCTCGCGCAGGGCGTCAACGAGCCCCTGAATAATCTCCACGGCGTCGTCGTATTCACCTTGGGTGAGGAATGGAAGTAAGCCATCGGCTTGCGAGTAGGACCCCATGCCACCCGTGTTGGGGCCTTCGTCGCCAGGGAGCAGGCGCTTGTGGTCTTGACACGCCACCATTGGAAGGACGGTCTCGCCGTCCGTGAGTGCCATGACAGTGAATTCCTCGCCCACGGCAAGTTCTTCGAACTGCAACGTCCCGCCGCCGGCGCCCGAAGCAAAGACGCTGCGGGTGTACTCCTTGGCGCCTTCTACGTCTTGGAAGTGGTCGCCGTACACTTGGACGCCCTTACCGCCCGTCAAACCAACTGGCTTGATGGCCCACCGTGGGCCATGTTCATCAAGGAATGCGACGGCGTCGTCCACGTTGTCAAAGAAGTGGTGTCCAAGCCGGCCAGGGAGGTCGTGGCGGTCCATCAGGTCCCGCATGAAGCGCTTGTCGGTCTCGATGCGGGCGGCTGCCTGGCGGGGACTCGCGCATGGAATGCCTGCGTCCCACAAGGCGTCCGCCAAGCCCTTCTCGAGGGGGGCTTCGGGGCCCACGACGGCAAGCCCGACGCCTTCCGTGGTGGCGGTAGCAACCACTGCGTCCACATCTAATTCATCCATCAGGTGGACCTTGGTTGCTAGACGGGCGAGGCCAGGATTGCGGTGCTTCATGACCACATGCATTTCGGCGTCTTCGCTGTGCGCTAGTGCCTGGGCCATGGCGTGCTCACGGGCGCCGCCGCCAACGACTAGGACCTTCATGCTTTGGCCTCCAAGAGTTGTTCGGCGGTGACAAGTGGATGAAGCGCAACGCCTGCTTCGTTTAGGAGGTCAGAGCCGCCTGACTGGCGGTCGACGACGACGGTGGCGGTGTCGACGGTGGCCCCCGCAGCGCGCAGTACTTTGACTGCATCTAGGGTGCTGCCGCCGCTCGTGGTCACATCTTCCACTACGAGGACGCGCAGGCCTTCCGCGGCGGCGCCTTCGATGCGCTTCCCAGTACCGTGGGCGCGCTCCCCTTTGCGAATCATGAGCATGGGCAACATGGCTTCGAGGCTGACGGCCGTTGCAAGGGGGATTGCACCCAACTCCATGCCGGCCACCGCGTCGAACGGGCCATGTTCGTCGGCGATTGCAGCCATGGCTGTAGCGATGTCCTTGAGGGCCAAGGGATCGCACAGCGCTTTCTTGACGTCAACGTAGTACGAACTGGTCTGTCCGCTGGTCAACGTGAAGGAACCGTATTGCACGGCCCCGCACGCGGCAAGGCGTTCAACCAGAGGCATCGGTGGCCGCCGACGAGGGTCCCTATCAAAAGGGTTGACCTGACCTGACAGGAGGCACCCAAGCGGCAACCCCTTGAGCGGAACCGGTGATGGCACCGCCGTTGTTCAAGCGCATCCTCGTGCCCATCGACCCGGCCAAGCCCTTCGCCGCCGCCAACAAATACGCCGTGGATTTGGCTCACCGGTTCGAATCGCGCATCGTCGCCACCTACGTCATTGACGAGAATCTGATGGGGCCCAGTGCCCAGACGACGACGGGGGCCATGGATGAGGCCCTGGAGTGGGTCGGGCGTGACGCTATGGACGACTTTGCCGGGCATCACACGGACCTAGACATCCAGAAGACCCTCGCGTACGGGTCCAGCCCCACCGCATTGTTCCAAACCGTGCTGCAATGCGGCGTGGACCTCCTCGTGCTAGGGGGCTACCACACCACCAACATGGGATTGTGGGGGAGCATTGCTGGTGACATCGTACACCACTGTGAGCGGAGTTGCTTCGTGGTGCGTCGTGGCGGCGAAATCCCGAAGGATGGCGAACCCATTGTCGTGCCGTACGATGGCTCCCTGCACCCGCGTTCCACGTTGGAAAAGATTGTCCGCCTTGCCAAGGAGACCGGGGCGTCCATTGACCTGGTGTACGTGGCAAGCAAGCGCAAGCACGACAAGGCATTGAGCATCCTCAAGGATGGTACGACGGTCGCTCAGGAGGCCGGTGTTCAGGTCGCCAGTCATGTACTGCCAGCAAGCCGCTTGCGTTCCAAGGCGCGTATCATCAGTGCCCATGCACATGAGGTGGGCAGCCCCCTCGTTGCCGTGAGTCGAATCGGGCACGCCAGCATCCACACGGGGCGCAGTCGCACTGTGGGGTGGCTGATTGCCCATTGTGACATCCCGGTCTGGGTGGTCCGCCGGTGAGTGCCCCCGTCTTCCAACCCCGGGGGGTGGAACTGCGCAACCTGCGCAAGATGGCAATTGGCGTCCTACTGGCTACCATTCTGTTTCTGTTGCCCACGCCAGATGGACTCAGCGTCCAGGGAAAGCAGACTATGGCCTTGTTCGCGGCCGTCGTTTTCTTCTGGGCCACGGAGGCCCTGCCCCTTCCAGTCACGGCCTTGTGCGCCGGTGTGGGTTTGGTCCTCACAGGCATCGCGGAGAACCCCAATGATGCTTGGGGCCCGTACGCCCAGGACACCATTTTCTTCCTGCTTGGCTCGCTCATCCTCGCCGATGCCGTCACCAAAACTGACACGGACCGCATCTTGGCTGCGCGCTTCCTCAAACGTGTGGGGGGACGCACGGATACGTTGCTGCTGGGCATCATTGGCGCCAGTACCCTGAGTGCGATCATCATCAGCAGCCACGCCGTCGCGGCCGTCATGCTCCCCTTGGTGCTGTCTATTCTGCGGGCGACCGGGCTCATCCGGCAGCGCAACATCGGCGCGGCGTACATGATTGCTATCGCCTTCGGGACGGGAATCGCTGGTTTGGCAACGCCGTCTGCTGGCAGCCGCAACGCAATCGTGCTTGGCTACTTGGACCAATTGTACGACACTCGCATCTCTTACCTGGAGTGGACGCTGCATGCGACGCCAATTACCCTCGCGCTAATCCCGGTGGCATACTTCATTCTCAAGTGGACGTTCAAAGTCCCGAACGACCCCATTGAGAAGAGCATGGACTTGCCGGATGCCAAACTGGACGTCTTCCAACAACGAACATTGCTCATCATCGCGGCCACGGTCGTGCTGTGGATTACCGTCGGTGACCGCCTCGGCCTTGGCACGGTGGCAATCATGGGCAGCGTGCTCCTGTTTGTCTTCGGTATCCTCGACTGGGTGGATACGCGCCGTCGTATCGCCTGGGGCGTCCCCCTCATCTACGGTGCTGCACTCACCATGGGTAGCGCCATGCAGCAGACTGGAGCTGCCCAATGGCTCGCGGAGAGTCTCTTGGGACTCGGCTTTGCAGGCAACGAGGACTTGTTGTTCATTGGCACCCTAGTCCTCACAGTCATCCTCACCAACATCATGAGTGACGGAGGGACGGCCGCCGCCGTTGCCCCAGTTACACTGAGTATGGCTGCCATCGGGGGCTTCGATGTGGAGCAAATGGGCCTAGTCACGGCCATCGGCGCGGCGTTCAGCCTCGTCATGGTGATTGGTACGCCACCCAACGTCATCACATACCAATCTGGTCTGTTCACGGCCAAAGACTTGGCCAAGGCGGGCATTCCCATGACGATTGCTGGCCTGCTGGTTACAATCTTGGCCGTGAAGTTCTACTGGCCCCTTTTGGGCTGAATCAGGAATCACGAGCAAACAGTACGGCCAAGGACCCAGTGGCCGCTACGGCTCACGCGGCGTGCGATGAAACGGTTGGGCGATTCAGTCGGCGGCGGCGCGAACGCGGTCCAAGGCGAGCCCGGCGGCGCCGAGCAGCAGGAACACCAGTGTCGTGGAAACGAGACCGATGTCTCCCGGGGGCGTCGCAGCACCGTAGAAGATGCCCGTGACGCTTGCCAAGTAGAGGATGACCGCAATGGCCAGACTGACGAAAGAGAGGGGTTTGATCAGGTCCATGATCAATGGGGACACTGGGATTCGAACCCAGATCGGGTGGTCACTCCGATGGATCAGCGCTCCAGTGAATCATCACGGCCCGGGAGCGACCCGGGTGTCTGCTGACCATCTTGTCGTCATCTCCATCACTGGAGCCACCAATGATGCCTGGTTACACCATATCCCCGTGGTAGGACTGCGGATGGTTGTAAGAAAAAGGAATAAGAAAAAGGAAAAGGGAATGTTGAGTCTAACGTTTGCGCATGAGCTGGGCACGCTTTCGGCGGCGCATCTTCTTCTTGCGCCACTTCCAGCGTTGCTTGCCCGGCTTCTTCCACGCACGACTGCCGCGCTTCATGGGGGAAATCCTCCCCCCTGTACGGGGGGTGCAGGCCCGCCGACTTGGGTGGCTGTTAAAAGGGTTGCTTAGGCGATGGTGGCCGTTGGGATGTCCCAGGCGATGCCTTGCCCACCTAGGCGCGCGGGGCGGTGGTGACTGCGTCAATCACTGCTTCGGCGGCACTCACCACGTCGCAGCCGTCCGTCGGCAGTGTGTCTGTGGCCAGGACTCGGTCAATGCCACCTGCTAACAATTTTGGAATGGCGCCGCCCGTGAACAAGCCGTGTGTGCAGGCAGCGTACACCGTGGACGCGCCTTGCTCTTTGAGTTGGCCCGCGGCTTTCACCATGGTGCCGCCACTAGCAATCATGTCATCCACGATGGCCACCCGCTTACCGGCCACGTCCAGGTCCTTGGTCTTGATGACGACCTCCGTGGGTCCAAGGCGGGTCTTCTCCAGGTGGTCGAAGGGCACGCCCAAACGGGACGCTGCGAGGGCCGCCCGATCACGGGCGCCCTTGTCGGGGGCGAGAATTGCATCAACGCCCCATTCATCGAGCGTGGTGGCGAGGGCCGGCACTGCCGTCGTGGCAATGGCGCGCCCAGGAACCCGGTAGAAATTGAGGATGGATTCCTTGTGCGGGTCGATGGCCACCACGTCGTCTGCCATGGCGGCAACTCCATGGGCCACGGCGCGGCTGGCCACCGCCTCTCCTGGATTGAAGGCCCTGTCTTGACGAGCATACCCCATGTATGGAATGATACTGGTGACATGTGTGGCACCTGCCTCGCGGGCGGCGTCAAGCAGCAGCAGATGCTCAACGTAGGCGTCATCGGGGTATGTGGATTGCACTGCCAATACCCGGCGGCCTGCTAGGTCGTCAAGGCTCACGAAGCATTCGCCGTCCGGGAATCGTTTTGACCCCTCTATCAGAGGGCAACCCAGGTTTTTCGCGATGGCCTTGGCCAACGGCATTGAGGCGGAACCGGCGACCACGGCCGTATCCATGGCGCGGCCCACGATGACCCCCATCAAAAGTGGGCTGGTCCGGCTCCGTGGCCTCCGCGCAGTCTCGCCGGGGCAGGCTGGGTCCTGCCAACGCCTTTAATCATCGGCGTCGTAGGCGAGAATGGTAGGTGAACAAGGTGGAATCTCCTGGTTTTCCCAATGCTCGCGTGATGACAATCATTGTGGCCGTTGCTCTCGTCGGCTTCGGTGTGCCTAGTCAAGCAACCCTTGGCACGCCGCCCGATGCGTCTTTTGCATCCAGCGCAACTTCCGTGATGACGTTCCAGCCGGTCACGTTTACGGACACCAGTGTCCCGGCCAATGCCAGTGAGGCCACCATTGACTCATGGACGTGGTCGTTTGGTGACGGCGCCACCGCGTCCACCCAACATGCGACCCACGCCTGGGCTGATGAAGGCGATTATCGAGTGTGCCTCACTATCACGGAGACGGACCTTGACGCCGATATTGCTTGTCAGACAATCACAGTCCTCAACCAAGCACCGGTGGCTGGCTTCACGTTCATGCCGGCGTCTCCAAGTACTGCCGATTACGTTCGTTTCACTGACGCGTCCACCGATGACGGGACGATTCTCTTGCATTCCTGGGACTTCGGAGACGACGAGACGAGCGACGAGCAATCCCCGGGCCACTTCTTCGCTGACGACGGGGACTACAACGTCTGCCTGACCGTAACAGACGACGACCTTGCCGAGTCCACGACGTGCCAGGTTGTTTCCGTGAGCAATGTTGCCCCAGTCACGGGCTGGACCGTGGATGCTCGCACCAAGAACACCAATGTGGCCTTCGAGTTTGGCGATTACAGCCAGGACTCTGACGGTGATGTGGTGACTAGGAACTGGAACTTCGGTGATGGAACCACATCTACGGCTGAGCACCCCAGCCACGCCTACACGGACGACGGCTTCTACAACGTCTGCCTCTCCATCGCCGATGATGACGGCGCCCCAGGCGACGTGCAGTGTCGTACTCTCACGGTCCTCAATGTCGGCCCCACAGCATCTGTTACCGTCGATGCCACCACCAAGAACACCCTCAGCGCCTTCCAATTTACCGGATCCGGCAGCGACACGGATGGCACCATCGCCACCTACGCTTGGGATTTCGGTGACGGTGCTACCAGCACGCTCGCCAACCCCAGCCACGCCTACACCGACGACGGCGAATACGACGCTTGCCTCACGGTGACAGACGATGATGGCGCGGACAGCGTGCCTGCTTGCACGATGGTCACCGTCACCAATCAAGGCCCGACGGCAGGATTCTCGTACTCGCCGCCTGCCCCCGGCTCCGCCGACGCTGTTGCCTTCACTGACAGCAGCAGTGACGCTGACGGGAGCATTGCCTCCTGGTCCTGGGACTTCGGCGACGGCAGCACCAGCGCTGCGCAGAGCCCGTCGCACGCCTTTGCCGATGACACCTCCTACACGGTGTGCCTCACCGTCACGGATGACGACGGTGCCACGGATGCCACGTGCCAGGCCGTGTCGGTTGCCAACAAGCCCCCGACTGCAGACTTCACCGTCGATGCGACCACGAAGGACACCAACGTTGCATTCCAATTCACTGACGCCTCCACGGACGTGGATGATGTCATTGCATCCTATGCTTGGACGTTTGGCGATGGCGCCACCAGCAGTACTCCATCCCCCAGCCACGCTTACAGTAACGATGGCGTTTACTCGGTGAGTCTGACCGTGACGGATGACGATGGTGCCACTGACACCAAGACCATCTCGGTGACCGTAAGCAACGTCGCCCCATCCGCATCTTTCTCCGTGGACGCCGGCATGAAGGATACCAACGTGCCCTTCGTCTTCACCGATGCCAGCACGGATTC
>JBFJXU010000100.1:0-7211 GCA_041622975.1 Thermoplasmatota archaeon | reverse complement strand
GCGTCGTGTTCAAGGATGGGGCTGGTACTCATGATGGTGCAGTTGATGTTGTTATCCAACAGCACCTCGCAGAGCGGCTCGAACTTGAGGTCGCCTTTCTTGATAGGGAGGCGGTAACGAGCGTTGCCGTTCTCGTAGAGGATTCCCGTGAAGTGGATGAGTAGGTGGTCGAGGCGCAGTGGGTCAAGGCGGTCCAGAACACCTTGGAAGTCCTCGGGGGTTTGCAGGATACCGTTGCCCCGGGCATGAATGTGAGCAAAGTCGATGACAGGCACGACGCCTTTGACGCGGTTGCACAGTTCAATGCACTCCTCCAAGGAGCCGAACACGCTACGCTTGCCCATCACTTCGATGCCCAGGCGCGGCGTCCAGCCCTCGCTGACGAAGATGTTGCGAACCTGGCGCACGTTGGTGACGATGCGCTTCATCGTTTCTTCTTTGGTGAGTTCGCCGTAGAAGCCGGGGTGGAAGACCACGGTTTGGGCGCCCATTTCGTTGGCGAGTTTGCCCGTGGCCAGGATCTTCTGCATGGACATCTCGACGTTCTGTTCGTCGCCGGCGAGGTTGATGTAGTACGGTGCCTTACAGTGGATTTCCACGTCCGATTCGCGAGCCGTCTCGCCGATGATGGCGGCCTCTTCCTCCGTCATGCGAATGCCACGGACGAACTGGACCTCCATGGCATCAAGTTCCAGGTTCCGCGTGTAGATGACGCCGTCGCGGACCGTGCGGCCCTTACAGGAGAGTGGAATGCCAGCTGGACCAAAACGGATCATAGGGTGCCCCGGGGAGCCGGCGAAGAAGGGTCCCTTTAAAATCCCCAGGCCCGGCGTCGGCGCGCGCATTGGACCGACAGGCTGCGATTGCCGACTGCCGTGGGACTAAATGGAGCAGCGTTGATGCAGGAGTATGGGCCGACTGGATGACGACCTGCGCGCCACCCTGGACCTGATGGACTTGCCCAAGGGCGCATCGCACGCCGACAGGGAGTACCTGATCAGCATGCTGAGTCGCCTCGGTTACACCGAACGGGAAATCGAGGTCGCGCTAGGCATCCATTTAGAGCAGAAAGACCCACACACCATCGAATTGGAGTATTCGGAACGACGACCACAGTAGGCTGCGAACATTCACGTATGCGGCGATATGCGTGACGCTTCGACGGAACTCCCTATAAATCATGGGCGAGTGGTTCCCTTAGTAATGGCTCAAGCTTCGGACGCGCTCCGGGCGACTTTGGACAGGCTAGCCCTGCCCTACGAGTTGGCTGACGACCGCGAATACCTCATCAGCATGCTGCGGCGGCTAGGGTATACCGAGCGTGAGATTGAGATGGAATTGGGGATTCGACTGGATGGCAGCGAATCCAAGACCATCGAATTGGAGTATTCGGAAGCCAAACCGGCCCAACCCGAGCCTGCCCCGACGCCTCCGCCCGCCGCAACCCCTAAGCCTGAAACAAAGCCAGCGGCCAAACCGGTTCCTGAACCGGCGCCCGAGCCCGCCATCACTCCTGAGCCCGCCCCTGAACCTGTCCCGGAACCAGAGCCCGAGCCGGCGCGCAGCCATGTTCGTGAGGCAGAACTCCTTGATTTCAGCCCCCGCGGACCGCCTGCCGTGCGCCCCCAACGGCCCCGCAGCGATATGTGGCGCCGCGCGGGCGACGACGTGGACGGCCAATTTGCGTACAAGGTGGACTACCGCCTGTACTACAGGGACGTGCGCCTGCCCACGGGGCGCGTTCAACGCATCTACTTCTTCAGCCGCAGCATCCCCAAAGTGGGGATTCCCTGCGACCTACCCGAAGGCTACGAGGTCTGTGAGAACAGCCGTACTGGCCTTCCCTTCCTAGCCAAGGTGGACCGACCCCGCGAGCCAGGGGAACAGGAAACCATCCCAGCACGGCGGGGCCTGCTCGGCCGTCGCCGCGAGGCCCACGGACTACTAGCCGTGGAATCCCTCGATAAGGAGCAAGCCGCACTGCCCGCTGGCAATCAATCGCCCGAGGCATCCCCTGGTGAAGAACAAGAAGCCAAGACCAATGGCATCTGGGGCAACGTGCAGGAACCCGAAGAGGTTGACTGGAGCCCTCCCGAGGACGACGACGCCCTCGATGAAGGCATGGAAACGCCCGAGGTCCAAGAGGACGGCGACACCGCCGAAGAGCCGGACCTCGAGGCACAACAAGACAAGACAGACACCCCTGCCACACCCACCACAGAAGTGGAAGTGGATGAGGAAGATTCCCCTGTGTGGAGTTTCTCGGACGACGCGCAGGAGGACACCACGGAGGAAGGTGAGGTGGAGGCGGCCACGCCAGACGACGGCGGCTTCCGCCACGGTGATTACACCCTGTACCGCCGCATGGTTCCGTGGAGCGGGGGCGGCATGCGCCAAATCCACTTCTTCGAGCGCCAACCACCCCTGGAGGGCGACCCTGCACCCTTGCCCCCTGGCCACGCGGTCCGCGTCAATGAACGCACTGGTATGCCTTACCTCGTCAAAGCCGACGACGCCGTGGCACCCAAGGAGAGCAAGGTCCGGGTGAAGGTGATCCGAGCCGCCAGCCCCGAAGAGGCAGTAGCCAAGGCCCGACGCGCAGGCTTGAATGTGCGGGGTACCGTCCCCGTCGAAGTGGAGGCCGATGATGACCAATGACGACGCAGGCGAATTGCGCTTCACGACACATCACACGCCGTGGTCCCAAGGTGGACTTGGAGCACTGGCCATAGGCGGCTTATTGCTAGCCGTAGGCCTCATCATTTTCTTGTCGTCCATGCCCACCAAGTGGCATGGAGACGCTGCCGTCCGCGAGCGAGTATTCTTGCTCGGCGCGTTCGGCGCCATGTTTGCCCTGGCCGGTAACAGCGTCCTACAATACGGGCGAATCCGCATGACGAGTGGCAAGCCAACGACTGCCCCCGTCGCCGCCCCGCAAGCCACAAAGGAGCCGCACCTCCACCGGCCCGTGGCGGACGACTACGGCTACGAAGAAACATCACCGGCCGGTACCACACAAGACACAGGTACGGCGCACGACGCCAACGGCATCCTCGCCTTCGCGGAGCAGGAACCATACGAAGCAACAAGCGACATTGCTGAGCCACCGACTGTTGTTGCCACCCGCGACGGCGATTTGGCCCAAGACGAACGCCTGTGGGCTGTCGAGGTGGAGGATGACGACCTGACTGCTGCCGCAAACGACGACGCGACGGAAGTCGAGGTGGACCCCGCCAACAAGCGTTGGAAGAGCGCCGACGATTTGCTTTGGGGAGGTTCTCGACATGGTTGAGCACTCTCGCATCCATGTGGAAGAAGGGCCCGACAACGTCGGCCTCCTCGGCCTCATCGTGACCGGTGCCGGCGTCCTTACGGGCATCATCACAGCCATCGCTTTTGCCGTCAACTATCCCGTTGGCTTCGAAGGCGAGGGCGCCGCGCTCAAGGCATACGGCCATGCAACTGGTCTGGCCATTGCCTCCATTCTACTCATCGGCGGCAACGTGTTCACCGCAATTGGCCGCCGCACCCGTATTCAGGCCCACCAAGGTTGAACCATGGAAGCCGGCGTCCGGAGCATCGTCCGGGAGTCCTTACCATTGCTCATTGCTATGGCGACCCTAGAGGTCATCGCGGGCAGTTTCTTGGGTCGCATGGAGCACGACCTAGAGCGCCTACCTGGCCTGCTGCCGCTTGTCCCGGCGGTATTGGCAATGCGGGGCAACATCAGCACCAGCCTAGGCAGTAGGCTGGGCACCGCAGTCCGGTTTGGTCTCGTACCGCGGGACAAATGGCGGGTCCCCATCATCTGGCACAACTTGGCTGCCAGCCTGCTCCTTGGCATCATCCTGGCCGTCGCTGCCGCCATCATCGCGTATCTCAGCAGCACAGCCCTCGGCTTGCCGACGGTCGGCATCCCCCGGTTAGCCACCATTGCCGTGCTTGCGGGGTTGGGCAGCGGTATCATCATGGCCGCCGTGGCCGTTGTGACCATGCGCGTGGCGTTCCGCCGCGGCCTCGATCTAGACAACGTGGCTGGCCCGATTCTCATGACGGGCAGCGATGTATTCACACTCCTGTTCCTTTGGCTCGTGGCCTCCTGGTTGGGCGGCCTCGGAGGTAGCCCATGAAGGCCGGCGGCGGCGGATACACTTGGCAAGGCATCACATGGCAAAGCCTTCCCGTCTTGCTGGGAGCCGTGGTCATTGGCGTGCTTAGTGGCCAAGTTCTCGCCTTGTATCAAGACAAACTGCTCGCCATCCCCGTGCTCCTTGCCCTTGTCCCTGCGGTCAACGGCATCGGCGGCAATGTGGGCAGCATCCTCGGGGCACGGGTCGCTTCAGGGCTCCATTTCGGCTCCCTATGGAGCAACGGGGCCCAAGGGTTCCGTCGAGACGTCACGGCAAGCATGATCCTCGCCCTGGTCACCTTCGCATACCTGGGTATCGCAGCGGCCCTCGGGGGCCCCTTCCTCGGCGTCGAGGTACCCGTCACACTCCTTGCACTCACCATGACTACCCTGTTGGCAGGCTTATGGCTCATCTTGACCATGGTCGCTTTAGTGGTCATCGTGGGTGTCTTGTCCCACCGCTATGGTTGGGACCCTGACAACGTCGTCGTGCCTGTCCTCACGACGGCGGGGGACACCTTGGGCATCCTCTTCCTACTTGCAGCCGGAGGCTTGGTCGGCCTATGAGACTACGAAAACGCGTCAAAGAACACGAAGAAGTGGAATACGAGCCGTTGACGGTGCTTGAACTCCTGACGGAGATGAAGGACCTCTCGGAACTGATGACGGACCTTGCCTATTCGGCCCTCATCCTCGACAGCGACCCCATTGGGGAAGAGGTCTGGGAACTGGCCAAGCGCATGGACTGGCTCAAGTATCAACTCCGGTTGACGGCGAGCCTCAGTGTCCGCACGAAGGAGGAAGCCGAGCAAGTTGCCGGCATCATCCAGGTGGCCGACGCGTCCGAGCACATCGCCAACGCCGCCAGCGACCTCGTGGACCTCCTCGACCAGAACGTTGCCCTGCGACCATTCCTGGGGCGCGTGCTAGCCGAGGCTGATGACCGCATCACGGTGCTCAAGATTCCAGACGACAGCCCGGTCCTCGGTACAACCCTCGCCGAGTTGGACTTAGAGAGCGTCACCGGCCTTCGCGTCATCGCCGTTCGGAGGGGGAAGCGGTGGTCGTACGCACCCGGACCCCAGACCCAACTGACCGCCGCTGATGTAGTCCTGGTCCGCGGCCAAGAGGAGTCCGCCGAGCACTTCAAGGCGTACTTGGCGGGCCAGGAGGCATCCCTATGAGTGTCCAGGAAGTTGAGGACCTACTCCTTGAAATGAAGGACGACTCGGCTGCCATGGTCGATCTTGCATACTCCGCCCTGCTCTACGATTCCCAGGCGATTGCCAAGGAAGTGGAGCAAATGGAGGACGAAGCGGACCACGACTATGATTCCATCCAGCGCTTGACCTTGGAAGCCGTGCGTGCCGGCGATCTCAGCGTGGACCACGCCGTCATCATCCTGAGTGTTGCCCGCACGGCGGAGACCATCGCGAATGCAGCCCTCGAGATTGCCGACGTGGTGCTCCGTGACGTGGAACTTCACCCCGTCATCGCGGCGACCATCCGGTCCAGCGACACGACTGTCACCAAGGTCACTTTGTCCGGCGGCAGTCCGCTCGCAGGCAAGACGCTCCGCGACACGGAAGTGGAAAGTGAGTACGGCATGCGTATCGTTGCCGTGAAGAGCCGCGGCAAATGGACCAGCGCGGTGGACGGCTCGTACCGCCTGTTGGCGGACGACCTCCTTGTTGCCGTCGGGGCACCCGAGGCGGAGGAGCGGTTCCTCGAGGTCTGTCAGTAGCCTTAACGGGATAGGTCCAGTGGCGCCCCCATGCGGAGGTTGCAGGACGGCGACTTCAACGACAAGCACGTCATGGTCCGAGTTGACCTGAACGTTCCCCTAGACAAGGGTGAGGTGGCTGACGATGCACGCATCCAAGCAGCATTGCCCACCATCCAATACCTCTTAGCCAAGGGCGCCAAGGTCATCCTTACAAGCCATTTGGGGCGACCCAAGGGCAAACGGGTGCCGGAAATGAGCCTGGAACCAGTTGCCAGGCGTTTGGAGGAAATTCTGGAGCGGCCAGTTGCGTTCGCCAATGATTGCGTGGGCCCCACGGCCAAAGCCGCCGCGGACGCCATGGCTCCGGGCGACTTACTGCTGTTGGAGAACCTTCGATTCCACGCAGGGGAGACGGACAACGACGCAACATTCGCGGCCGGCCTGGCAAGTCTGGCCGACTGCTTTGTTGGCGACGCGTTCGGTACCGCACACCGCGCCCATGCATCCAACGTGGGTGTTGCAGAACACCTGCCAGCATACGCGGGTCTACTCATTGACAAGGAAGTGGAGTCGCTGTCAGTCATGGACCACCCGGAGCGCCCCTTCACGGCGGTGCTTGGCGGTGCCAAGGTAAGCGACAAGATTCTCGTCATCGAGAGGCTGCTTGAGAAGGTGGACCGCCTCATCATTGGTGGTGGCATGGCATTCACATTCCTCAAGGCCCAGGGCCATGAAGTGGGGGCAAGTCTGGTTGAAGCAGACCGCGTTTCTTTGGCCAAAGAACTGCTTGAACGAGCCGAGGCGAAGGGAGTCCAGGTGCTGCTTCCCATTGACGTCCAGGCCGCCGATTCATTCGACGAAGGCGCCGACAACCGGAGCGTCAAGGTGTCCGCAATGCAGAAGGATTGGATGGGCCTGGACATTGGCCCCCTCACGATCAAGGAATTCGTGGCAGCAATTGCCGACTCCAAGACCATTCTCTGGAACGGCCCCATGGGCGTCTTTGAGTGGCCCGCCTTCGCGCACGGCACGCGCCACATTGCACGGGCCATTGCCGACAATGCGGGCACGACGATTGTGGGCGGTGGAGACAGTGCTGCGGCGGCCAACAAATTCGGCGTGGCCGATGATATGACCCATGTCAGTACAGGAGGTGGGGCCAGCCTCGCATTCCTGGAAGGCAAAGTGTTGCCGGGGATTGCCGCGCTTGAAGCACGCGTTGAAGCGTGATGGCCTGCGACGCGCTGTTCAACTCATACTGCTTCATCTTCCTCTACCTACCAGTGGTCCTAGCAGGATACTGGTTGATGCCTTGGCGTCGGGCCAGGCACGCTTGGCTGGCTGCCGCAAGCCTCG
>JBFJXU010000099.1:0-7285 GCA_041622975.1 Thermoplasmatota archaeon | reverse complement strand
GACAATCTCCTCCAAGTGGGCACCATTGGGGATGAGGCCGAGGAACGTGCGGTCTTACAGGAACTGGGGCGCCGCATCCGGGACGTGGACCCCGACGTCATCTTCACGAAGCACGGCGACCGCTTTGATGTCCCCTACTTGCTGCGTCGCATTGAATCCCTTGGCCTGCGTGAACAAGTATGGCTGGGGCGGGACCGGGACCCGGATGTAGCACGGCCTGATCAGGAATCCAAGAGCATTCACACGTATGGTCGGTGGTTGTTCAAGACGCACGCGTATTACTTGCGTGGCCGTTGGCACATTGATCTCTCCAAGAAAACCCTGGATTCAGAGGATGATCGTAAGGACATCCACGGTATCCTGTACTTGGCTCGCGTGTCCAATCGCAGGGCGCAGGACGTGAACCGCAATGGCGCGGGTTATGCTCTACAACAGATGCAGATTGATGCAGCCACGGACATGGGCGTCGCGTTACCTTGGAAGCGTAACTTGAGTGAGGATTGGAAGGATGCTGCTACGCTTTGCGCTGTTGACCGGGGCGGGCAAATCATGGTGCCCAAGCCTGGCATCTATGGGGATGTGGCCGCGTGTGACTTCTCTGGGTATTACCCGAGCATCATTGTCCATCACAACCTATCCAGTGATACCATCAACTGCCATTGCTGTCCGGATGCCCCGCTCATCCCGGAACTCCACTTCCATGTATGTCAGCAGAACGAGGGTCATCAAGCAGCGATTCTGGCGAAGTTGAATCCGCACCGCAAGTGGGCGAAAATGATTCTAAGGCGCGCCAAACACGAGGCGGCCTGACCCGCCTTGTTAGCCTTGGGCTTGTCCATAGGCCAACTGAGGGTCGCTGCAACCACTTGGTTCCTGCCTACAAGCCCTTTAGACACCTCCTCCATGACCGTAACTTGGTCAGATGATGGCCGGTGGAAACGAAATGCACACGAAGACGCGGACGTTGGCGGCGATTGCAATCGTCGCAATTCTCTTGATGGCAAGCCCCACGACCATGGCCGCCCCCGGAGGCGGTAAAGGCGGTGGCGGCGGAGGCCCCGGTGACGGTGGCGGAGTCACGTACCCTGCCGTCATGGCTGGCATGGGTGACTCCATTACGCAGGCCATGGACAGTGACAGTCTCGGCGACAAACCCTGGCACTCCTGGAGTTATGGCTACGAAAACAACGATGGCATTGACAGTCACTTGGAACGCATTGACAAGGCCAACAAGCGCGATGGCATCACGGGTCACTTCAACGCCGAATCGGGCGCTAAGATGGTTCACTTGGCCGCCCAAGCACAGGAGTCCGTCAATGAAGGCGTCGAGTACGCCACCATCCTCATGGGTGCCAACGACGTATGCACCTCAAGCCCGTCCACCATGACTTCTGTAACGACCTTCGAAGCCCAATTCCGGGATGCGGTGAATATCCTGACCAGCCAGGCACCCAACATGAAGGTCTACGTGATTAGCATCCCCGACGTGTACCAACTTTGGGACATTTACCACACTAGTGGCAGCGCTCAGTTCTACTGGGGATTCTTCAACATCTGCCAGAGCCTGCTTGACACAAGCCGCACGGAGGCAGACCGCCAATTCGTTCGCCAACGCAACAGCGACTTCAACGATGTCTTGGCCAACGTGGTCGCCGAGCAGCAAGCCGCCGGCTTCGACTGGCACTGGGATGGCTATGCGACGTGGAACTTCCAATTCGCCCGAGCCCATGTCTCCACCGTGGATTACTTCCACCCGTCCAACTTTGGCCAAGGCGCCTTGGCGGACACCACGTGGAACGCTGGTCCGTACGCTTGATGGAACCCTGATTCCTTTCCCCTTCTTCCTTTGTACGTCCACTTACGTTGACGCAAAGGCCAACGCCAACGAGGCACAAGGATTGCCATGGACTCGGAACTCGTTGCCAAAGCCGCGGCCATCAAATCGGAGCACAAGGCCATTGGCGTGGTGTGCTTCGGATACTTCCGGTACCGCAATGCACGCTTTGGCTGCGCTGAGGTGCATCAAGCCATCCAAGCGTATGGTCGCCAAGGCATGACGGCGGCCCGGCGCGTGGCCCAAGAGCATGGCTACGTGATGGTGCACGCCATGACGGATTGTACGTTCCTACAGAAACCTGGCATCACGCGTTCTGATGCCCGGCGTATTGCTCGCGCCATGAGTCGGGAAGTTGGCGTCATCATGGACTTGGAGGGCGTGTACAAGTGGGTTGTATTCTTGCCCAGCAAAACCCACTCTAAGACTGGCCCCGATACGGTTGGTGTACCCAATCGGTACTACGGGAAATTCGACGATGGCACCTTGAAGGTGCGCGGCATCGAAGTGCAACGCCATTCCACTTGCGATTGGATCTATGAAACTCAGCAAGCAATGCTGGATGAACTGGGCCAAGCAGATACGCCCACACAATTCATGGAGCGCATCCCCTTGGCGCTGGCCGTGGCTAAGGATGCAGCCGATGACCTGCGTGCTGGCCGTGTAGATGGTGAGCAACTTGGCATGATGGTGCAGGCCACGAAGGCAGTCGAGGAGTATCAAGCAGCAACCAACACTCGCACGGCCCTGCTGCGCCTGCGTGATGCTGGAACGGAGCGGCGTCCAGGGGAGTACGTCAAGTACGTCGTCACACGGCAGGGGGGCCCAAAGGATGGCCGCGTCGTCCCAATTGAATTGTGGAATCAAGAGCCATCCTGGTTCGATCCAACGGGGCGCAATGGCCACACCTTGCACTACTTGCGCCTCCTCGCGCGTAGTGTTGAGACTCTACTCTCGCCTTTTGGCTACGAGGAGGAACGGGTTTTGGCATGGCTTGCCGGCACCGCGAGGGAACCAAGCCGCGCCAAACCGCAGGCCACCTTGGCCTTTTGACGCCAACGCGCATCGTGGGTCCATGGTCTGCGGCATCGATGAAGCCGGACGCGGCCCCGTACTAGGCCCCCTCGTCGTTGCAGGCGTAGCAACCGACCACGCAGACATCCTCGCCGATTTGGGCGTGCGCGACTCCAAACGCCTCCCCGCTGGCCGCCGCGAACACTTGGCCCGAATCATCCAGGAAGACGTTCGATTCAAGGTGGCCATACGAGTCATTGATGCAGCCACCTTGGACCAGGAAATGGCCAACACCAGCCTGAACGACATCGAATTAGCCCGCTTTGCCGAGGTGGCCGCAGAATTGGATGATGCCAGCGTCATCGCCGACGCCGCCGACGTGGACGCCGACCGCTTCGCCAAGCGACTGGCCCGCCGGCTCCCCGATGAATGGAGTGTCCAAGCCGAACACCAAGCCGACGATCGACACGTGGAAGTGGCTGCGGCAAGCATCATCGCCAAGACCACGCGGGATGCCGCCATTCAATCATTGGCGCGCCGACTCGAACGCCGATTACCCGCCCCGCACGCGCTGGGGAGTGGCTACCCCGGCGATGCAGTGACCAAGTCCTTCCTGGCGGCCTGGATGGAGGCGTTTGGTGACTTGCCCCCTGAATCGAGGCGATCGTGGAAGACCAGCCGTGACCTGTTGGCTGCCCACCAGACCCCGAGACTGGAGTCCTTCGGAGACAACGATTAAACGCACGCCCTAGTCGCGCCTTCCATGGAGTTGACACTTGTCCCTACCACCTTGGCGGGTGTCGGCTACCGCTTCACTTTCCAGGGCGCCAACGATGAGTCGCCCTGCAAGGAATGCCCTGTCCGGGGGCTGTGCTTCCGCTTGGTCCCGGGCCAAACCTACGAAGTGACCGGCCTTCGCCCGGTGCAGCACGACTGTGGACACCACGAGGGTGGCAAAGTCCAGGTCTGTGAAGTGGAGGAAGTTAGTATCACGAGCACCGTGGAGGCTCGCCGCCTCCGTGGCACCGCCGTGACGTGGAAACCCATTCCCTGCGGCATGCCGGAGTGTTCGTCGTGGAGCCTGTGCCACCCCGCCGGCCCACCGGCTGACGCGTCTTATGAGGTCAAGGGCGAGGCACCTGGGCCCGAATGCCCTGCCGGTTACGACCTCCGCCGAGTCGAATTACGACTGCGGCATGAGTAGGGTGTGTTCCTCAATGAAGGACTGGTCGTCGATTCGGCGAGCCACACGGCTAGCCTTGCGGCGCATCTTCGCCAAGTAACGTCCGCGGGCCTTGTCGTACTTAGCCTCCAGGCGTTCTTGCTTGGATTCTGCCTTCTCGTGGCGGCGACGCACCTTCTTGCCCCAGCGGTGGTCCATGACGTCCATCTTGGTTTGAGCCGGTTCTTCGGGGAGTGCGGGGTCAGCCGGCAGTTCTAGCCGCGGGGCGTCGAGTCCCTTCTTGGCGGCCTTGCGGGATAGCGCCTCGTGCCTCCGCTCGGCGCGAGCAACGCGGCGGTCGTGCGCGGCTTCGATCTTGGTGACCTTGTCCTCCCACTTCTTGTGCTGGGCCTTGCCTTTCTTGGCAATGCGTCGGTCAAGGCGCTTCTGCATCCGTGCTTCGAAGCGATCGGCCTTCTCACTGGGGCGGCGAATCTTGCGGTCCCACTTCTGGTCGAAGCGTTCGACCTTGTGTTCCAGCCCAAGTACCACGCGTTCCTTGGTCCGTTCACCCTTGGTGGCCTTCTTGTAAGCGTGGAACCAGTCCAAGGCGGACCGGTATTCTTCCTCCATGATGTGGTGGCGAAGCAGGTACCACGCACGTTCGTCCTTTTCCTTCAGGTAGTCGAGGTACACCTTCTCAACGGGGATGGTCCAAGGCTTCTGGGGCTTGCCAAGGATTTCTTCCTCCAGGCGCCGCTTGCGGGCTGCGAGGAACAGGATAATGATGGCTGCAATGACGGCTAGGTTGATGCCCGTAAAGACGTGATCCGGGTTGACGTAGACTCCGTTGACCTGCGGACTCAGGCTGACTGTCTGGGTCTGCACGGTGTTGTCTGTGGGGTAAACCTGGATGTCAATGGTGCAAAGTTCCGAGTTGTACCAGAACTTGTCCGTGGGGCCGCGCAGGCCCACGAAGTATTCCTTCGTGGTCTTTCCCGGTACCAGGTTGTTGTTGCTCGTGGCTACGGAGAGGCCGCAAGTGTTGCGTGTAATCTCCATGTCGAAAGCGCGGGGGAGCAAGCCGGCATTGGTGATGCGGACTGGCACGTTGACGATCTCGTCGGGGGCCAAGTCGAAGCCGCCATTGGCTTGCACATTGAATGATTCAAGGCCCGGCGTGATTGCGGTGAACCGCACGGCAGTCGTGTCGCGGCCGCCGGCGTAGGATGTAGTAGCGACCACCTCGAACTCCATGGCGAATTCGAAGATGTTCGGTTGGATGCTCACGAAGAAGGATGCATCCGCTTCTTCCCCGCCAATGGTCCGCGTAGGCGCAGGCGTCGTAATGCCCCATCCTCGCGTATCCTCGGTGAGGTACCGAATCTCGAAGGTGGTCTGATGGCTAGCAACGTGGCCCCCGGGTACAGGGGTGCCAGTGGCACCAGTAGCAGAGTCCTTCGAGTGGTCCCGGAACGTCATGGGGACCAGGACCGTTTCACCAGCCAGCAAGTGGATGGTGGTTTCGGGGGCTACCAAAGAGAACGCGTAGATTCCCGACGCGTCAGGGTCCGGTACCGGTGGCGGCTCTTGCGCCGTCACTGGTTGGATGATAAGAAGAAGGAGAAGGGGGAGTCCCCAGGCTCGCATCCGTGTTACTCTTCGTTGCGGGCACGGGCGACCATGGCGGCACCGACGACGACGCCGACCATGATGAGGGGCTCGAGGCTGGGCACGTAGACACCGCGGACACGGGCTAGCAGGGTCACGGTGACCTCACTGCCCTTCTTGTCAGGGTTGAACACGTACTCGGGCTTGAGGGCGAGCGTGAACGCGCCCTCCTCGTTGTTCCAGCCGTTCTTGTAGGGCGTGGCGACGGTGAAGACCGACGTACTGGTCTGCTTGTTACCGCCGGGGGCATCGAGAATGGCTTGGTCAGGAATGAGGCCTTGCCAGTTGCCCTTTTCGGGGGCGCTGATGACTTCGAAGGCCACCTTGGTCTGACCGTTACCGAAGTTGGTCATCTCGATGTTGAAGGGAATCTGCTTCTGGGGTCCACCTTGGCGCAACTTGACGTCCGTCTTGGCCTCAATGAGGCTGAAGAAATCGGGCTTCAGGTCGTAGCGGTTGGTGTAGGGTTCAGGGGCAGGGACACCTTGGGCCTGCACTTCGCTCACGGTACCGACCACGGTGCACGTGATGGGGTCGAGGGCGGCGGCAGTGCGCTTGATGGTGTTCTGGATGGTCACGGAGCCGGTGTACCGGGTTTCCGTGCTGCTGGCGGACAAGGGAATGATATCCGTCGTGGCGCCAGAAATGATGACTTCATTGGGCAGGCAGTTCACCGTGAAGGTGACCACGGCCGTACCTTGAGCGCCGCCCAGGTTCTGGGGGGCGACCTTGAGGTCGTAGGTGTAATCGATGCGAATGTTCGCGGTGTCTTCAATGGGTGCGATGGCGGACGTGGGGATGCCGCTGAAATCGAATGTGAAGATGGGTTGCCCGACTTGGGCGCTGGCGGAAGGCATGGTGACCAGGGCGCCGACCAGGAGGGTGGCGGTCAGGCCAATGGCCACGATGGGTTTCTTGACGGACATATGTAGGACTCCAGCCAGAAGACATCCCGAGGGCTGCCTCCTGTCACTGCGCGAACCACTGGCCTATTTCAGTTAAGGGTTATGGTTGCCTGCCTTGATTGTCAGGAGGCAGAGGGTGTGAATCGAACGGTCCCGTCCGGGCCATCAAAGCGTACCTCACGGGGCATGAACGGGCCGTCCTGGGAACCGGTTCCGTCTCGGATGTGCCACCATGTTTGCGCGGTTCCAATGTCGAGGACTTGCTGTTCGTTGCCGTCTGCATCGCTGGCCACGATCCGAATGGGCACGACCGGTTCCAGCGTCGAGACGGGGCATCCTGTGGGGCGGAATGCGGGCAGCGCAATGTCAATGGTATCGCCGGTGGCCACACGGCGCGGCGACGGCGGGGCTGTTTTCACGTCGTCTCCTACTTGGATTCGCAATTGAATGTCAGCACCGCCGGTGGCGTCTTGGGACTGTTTCAGGGTGAATCGCAGTCCGTCGAAGCGGACGCGTTCGTGGGCCGTGGGCAGGGGGTCCTTGCCATCGGGGCAACCGTCGCCGTCTGAATCGGGGACGGTCGGGTGACTTTGGAAGACGAGTACCTCGTACGCGTCTTCGAGTCCGTCGTCGTCCGTGTCGACTTTCTCCGGGTTCGGTCGAATGTTGCGAACGGTGACGCCTCCGATGTCCAATGTG
>JBFJXU010000098.1:0-7453 GCA_041622975.1 Thermoplasmatota archaeon | reverse complement strand
GAGCAAGGCGTGTGGCGTCGGGGCTGCCGAGCGCCTTTAGGCATGCCTTGGCCACGGGGTGGAGCCGCGTGACGCCACCGACGGTGCCGAGACTCATGGGCATAGTGAGCCGACACTGCAAGCGGTCGCCCTGGATGCCGTATTTTGTCAAGCCGCGGTATGTGCCGTCCAATGCGGCGTAGGCATGGGCTCCGGCCTCCACGGCACGCCAATCGTTGCCGGTAGCCATCACTACGGGGTCGATGCCATTCATGATGCCCTTGTTGTGGGTCGCGGCGCGGTACGGGTCTGCGCGAGCAAAGTCATTGGCAGCCACAATGGATTTGGCGGCACCCGGCCCGCCTACCACCTCGACAGGTACGTCGCATCGGGCGGTGACAAGGCGCTGGGTGGCTAGGTTGCTGAGAATGCGTAGTCCCGCAGCGCCGCCCAGGTCGGTCGCCACGCGGTCGGCCAACGCCTCGCAGACCGTGTTCACGAGGTTGGCTCCCATGGCGTCCCGACAATCGATGTGCAAGTGAACGACCACCCGGCCGCCGGGAAGGGCGCGGATTTGAATGTCCTTAACGCCGCCGCCGCGCTCTACCATGCTGGGGATGACGGCGTCCGCCGCTGCCGTCCAGGCGGGCACGTGTTGCTCGGCTGCTGCGGCCGCCGACTCCGGCTTAGCCACGCCACGTACCTCGATTTGGCCAATGGTGATTGGAGCCGCGGCCTCAGTAGTGAACCCGCCGCCGGCCGCCGCCATCTTGGCGCCGTGACTCGCAGCCGCAATGACGCTTGACTCCTCCACGGCCATAGGAACAACAACTGGCTCGCCGTCGATGACAAAGTGGACTGCAAACCCGAGAGGGACGGGGTAAGAACCAATGGCGTTCTCAATGAATCGGTCGGCCGCATCCAAGGGCAAGCCACTTGCTGCCCCCAGCGCCGCCCTGTCATCGTCGCTGAGGCCTGCGTGAGCCGCGACGCGGGCAAGGCGCTCGTTTGGAGTGAGTCGGTGAAAGCCGGACCAGTTGGAGGCCACGGCGCAAAGACGGCAGGCCCCATTCAAGAAGGGTGTTGGCTGAGCGCCACAATGCTCATGAGGGCCGCGACCACGCGCCCTTCATGCGTATCATTGCGTTCCTAGCGGCGATCTTGCTCGCTCCGGCGCTCGCCGGCTGTGTGGACAACGATTCCAACCCAGTGAATGCCTTCGAGTTGGACACCATCAAAGTGCCTGCAGGTGCCACCTTGCACGAGGACGGCGCCGGGGCTTACCTGAAGTGGCTCGAGGTGGATCTTCCGTTCACCTACGAATTTGAACTTCCTGCAGGCGTGACGCGAGTCAGCCTGGTGGCTAAGGGCGCCGATGACGACGCGTTCCGGCCCTACCTCTACCACGAGGACACGGGACGGCGCCGGTGCAACACGGATGTGGTTGCTGCCTGGAACCTTGCCCCACTGGGACAGAACCAGTGTAGTGGTCTGACCGCCATGGACCGCCCAGGCACGGTTTGGGCAGCACGGGTCACAGGACCCAGCCTCGCGGGCGAGGTCCACTTGCACTTCGACACCCGCCCGGTTGATGGCATCGCCGGCACACTCGACCTCGATACCCTAAGTCAAGCCGATTTCGAACCCGGGGAATTCTGGTGGGAACGTGTGCCTTCGTTTGACGGCACCGAACTGCACGTGGAAGTGAGCCTGCCTGACGGCGAAGGCCCCTGGCCCGTGGTCATCAGTAGCAGCCCCTACAATCACCCCTTGGGCGCCGTGGAGCGACCCGAGCGCGCCATGTGGGCCTACTTCGCCCACGACTGGACCACGCGCGGCTACGCGGTCATCAACGCGGATGTGCGAGGTTACGGTGAATCGGATGGCTGTGTCACGGTCTGGGGGGAGGAAGAGCAACTGGACCAGGTGGCCCTCGTGGAATGGGCGGCCCAGCAGGACTGGAGCGACGGGAACGTCGGATTCTACGGCCAGTCCTACCTAGGTACCACTGCCGTCGAGGCCGCCGTCTACGCACCCGAGGCGCTCAAGGCCATCATCGCGGTGGCCCCGGTCATCCGCAACTACGACGACTGGCACCACGGCGGTGTGCCCAACGGCGAATCCAGCCTCAGCCCTGTGGCGTACCAAGTACTCACCGGCATGACCAGCAACGTATACGTCACCCCCGGCGAAGGTGGCGAAGGCCCAGATTACACAGTCATGCACGCCGCCGGTGGATTGTGCGACGGCCCCATGGCTGCCGAAGCCAATGACCCCCGCCACATCTACACGGACTTCTACGCGGAACGCGACTTTGCCGCCCGCGCAGGTGACATCACTGCGGCCGTTCTCTACACCCAGGGCTTTGAGGACAGCAACGTGAAGTCCACCATGATTCCCGCATTCTTCAACGACGTGGCTGCACCCAAGTTGGGCTTGTTCGGTCACTTCGTGCACCAACACCCCACCCGGGCCGATCAGGAAGTCCTCTTCCTGGCGTGGCTTGACCACTACCTCAAGGGCATTGACAACGGCGTAGATGCGCTCCCCCAAGTGGACGTGGTCCTCGAAGATGGCGTCCATCGGACGGCCAGTGCCTGGCCCACCCCGGGCACCACAGAGGTGGTCCTGTACCCCGACTTCGCAGCCGGTGCTTGGGGGGACGAGCCGACATCCAGCGACGCCGCGCTCCTGCTGCGGCCCGCCGCCAACCCCACCATTGTACCGTCGCCGCTGGCCGACGCCGTCTTGGCGTGGACCCCCGACCGAGACACCCCCGTCACGGGCCGCGTGCAGGTCCCCATGACGTTCCACATCGAAGGCAGCAGCAACGTGTTCCTCTTCGCCAGGTTGTACCTCGGCGATGAACTACTCTCCTACGGCGGATTGAATGCAGCACACAACGAAGACCACACGGGATACGCCCCGGTGACCGGTGTCGTGGACCGTGTGCTAGAGTTCCTGCCCACCGAATTCATCGTTCCGGCTGGCCAAACGCTACGCGTGGAAATCACGAGCGCCGCAGCCGGCGACGAGGCATTGGGCATCCCGGGCCACGCCACGGGCCGCGTCGTCCTGCACGGCACCGAGGATGGCGACGGCGTCCGCCTCGTGTTGCCTACGCTGCCCGTTGATGCCTACGAGCCTACGCCTGCCAGTGCAGCGCCGTAAACGACTCAAAACAGCCCATCAGCCAACCTACCGTCTTTATACAAGACACCGTCCCGGACCTCAGTGGCACGACGACGTCGCAGGAAGATCAAGCCCGGCAAGCGCCGTGGACCCGGACACAACGAGGCCAACAAGGCCACGGAGGAGAGCCGGAGCCGCGAGCGTATGATTCACCAGGGCAAAGAGGACTACTTCCGCTACGACGCTCGTGAGATCTTGGAAGGCGCCGGCATGGACGAGGAAATGTGGCGCCCCATCATCCAGACGCTGTACGCGCAAGGTTCGCGCAACAGCATCAAGGAAGCCAAGCTGTGGCTGGATGAGAAGGCCACGGAATTGGGCATTGGAGGCGAAGAAGTCCGCGGGCTCAAGAAGATCCTGGATTCTTACTCCAAGTGGCGCTAGGCAGACTGACCGTTGGCAGATTTTGCCCCTCCAATCCAGGTACCATGTGGCTGTTGGCGAGCCCCAGGGCTACGTACTGACGGCGCTCTCGGCCTACCGGATGAGATGGATTTCCTGGGCATCAATGGTCGGGTACCCGGTCTTGTCTTGGTCAACCGGACCCTTGACGACGATTCGCTGACCCTTGAGTTCCACCGGGTCCTTAGCCACCAAGACGCCAATGACACTGCCTTGGTCCTCGAGGCGAATGAGGAATCCGTCCTTCCAGGGGAGGACATCCTGCACGGTGCCACGTGTTTCGACGACGACGCCCTTGCGGCCCGCAATCTCACGAATGGTATGGCGCTCAGCATAACCCGTCGCCCGCCCCTTGAGCATCTTGTACTCCGTCTCCAGGCGGCCCACCAATACCGGGTCCACGGTCACCACGGCCAAGTTGCCGTCCCTCAGGCCGCCGGGGAATAGAATCGCGCGGCCCTTCTCGGGGTCCAGGGCAAATTCCGCACGGACGGGCGGCACGGTTTCGACCTTGCAAGTGCGCACTACTTCGGGGTCCACCATGCCACTAGCAAACACGTGGCTGCCCGGAGGCACCGTAATGCCCCACAGGTCACGGGCCACCAAGACCGGCGTCCCGAACTCGCGCAGGCGCCAACCCGTTGTGAGTTTGGTGTGTTCCTGGGGCTTGCTCGCCCGACGGGCAGTGACTTCGAACAGGATGGCTACGATGAGACCGCCGACGACGGCGCCGATGGCAGCCCAGAGGAGATCGACCACGTTGCGGCCAGTCGGCCCCGGTACTTGACCCACGCGGCAGCGCTTTAACGCGGGGTGGCGGTCGCACCGCCGTGAACCCAAGTGACCGAACTGACGTTTCTGGGGACCGGCGGTGGCCGGTTCACCACAATACGCCAGCTCCGCCAGACCGGTGGCATCTACATCCGCGACCAAGGTCTCGCCGCCAATCTTGACCCAGGCCCCGGGTCCCTGGTGCACATGCACCGTTACGGACTCGACCCAACCAAGACCAATGCCATCCTGCTGAGCCACGCTCATCCCGACCATTGGACCGATGCCACCATCCTACTGCAAGGCATCAACCGGGGTGGCCTCGACGACAAGGGCACCCTCGTGGCACCCAAGAGCGTCCTGAGGGGTGTTGACACCAAACACGGCCGCTTGGGGCCAGTCATCCCGAAATATTACCAGGACCAAGCCAAGGATGTCCACGAAGTGGCTGCTGGTGATACCGTGACCCTGGAGGGCCTGTATGATGTGACGGCCACTAAACAGGATCACTCGGACCCGGCCACGGTGGGCTTCCGGTTCCGCCTGACCCATGGTCAAGTCAGTTACATCCCGGATACGCAGTACTTCCCAGGCCTGGCCGATTGGCACAAAGGAAGCCGCGTGGTCATTTGTCAAATGACGCGCGGTGGCGACCAACGCATCCCTTGGCACATGTGCACACAGGAAGTGGAACGCCTGGCGGACGAGATACGGCCGCGGCTCCTCCTCTTGACGCACTTCGGCTACAAGCAACTCATGGAGGGCGACCCCTCGAAGTGGGCGGACCAGATTACCCGCAACACGGATGTTCCGACGATTGCGGCCCGCGACGGCCTGCGCATCGCAATGGACAGCGACTTCTCCATGGACTTCCTAGACCGCCCCAAGCAGACAGCCACACCGCAACCCTGAACCAATCCGGTCAAGGTGTTCGCTTGGTGAAGGGCCGCGTTGCTTGGACCTTGTTCGCCGCCATCGCCGCAACCGGCCTTGTCCTTGGCTCCGCCAGCCAGGAAGAACTCTACCTCGAGCCAGACCAGCAAGGAGTGGCAGACGGCGCGGCCGGCAACCTGGTCACGCTGACCGCAGCACTGGTGGGCATCGGCGTGGTCGCCATGCGAGCCACGTATACCAAGCACCCCGGCAAACTTGGTGCTCTATTCGTGTCCGCATATGGGCTCACATGGATGGTGCAGACGGGGTTCGTCAACGTGGACGCCTTTGTTGAGGCTCGCACAGCGGCTGTCAGCGTGAACCCAATCTTGCATGATGGAATGGGGCTGGCGAGCATCCTCGTACCCGTGGTCGCTGTAGCGGCCGGATTGCTGCTTCTTGGCCAGTGGGGGCTCACTCAACCCAACTCCGCCGACGCCCAGCCGACCTTGGCCCAAACGCGAGGCGCGATCCTCTGCCATGCCGCCCTGTTAGTCCCCATGGCGACGATTGCCGCATCTGGCAGCATCCGACTCCTTGCGGTACTACCCGCTTCGGCGGAGGGGGCGGGCCTGGCCCGATTTCTGGGCCCCGTGGCCGCTGTGGCGGCACTGGCCCTGGCAGGTGCGGCCATCGTGACAGCCCGCGAGGCGCATCGATTCGCGGCTGAACCGATTCTCGGCCCGGCCGTAGCGGAATCACTACGGACCCTGCGCTTCATCCAGTGGGGTGCCGCCGGCCTGTTGGCGATCACGAGTGTTTTGTCCACGGCGCTGCCGACCACCGCCTTGGAGGAACTCGAACTCGGCCGTAGCCTCGCCACCACCATCCGCGGCCACGGCCAAGGCCTCGTGTTCATCCTGCTTGTTTGGGCACCAGGCATGGTGCTGGAGCGACGCTTGCAAAATCACGTTCGGGGGCCTGACCAGGCGGATGGACCCCTTGGCCGCGACCCTCTGCCGGGCCTCGCGGTTGTGGCACTTCTAGCCGCGACGGCGGCGTGGCTGCCCACGGCACTCACGGCATGGGTCATCTCCTACCTCGTGGCCGCAGGGTTGGCTCTTGGCAGCAAGAACTCCGCCGCCATCCCCGTTGCGTTAACGGCCGTACTCGTCACATGGGGCAAAGGCGACACGCTCACAGCAATCTTCGTCAGCAGCGGCGAAACGGTGCTCGAGCACAACCCCGAACCAATTGTAACGCTCCTTTGGCGACTGGTGGCCACGGTGCTGCTAACGATGACCTTGGCGCGCATGATACCTGCCCCCCTTGCACCCCGCAGCCGCTTATCGTGGGCTGTGCCTGGAGCGCTTCTCTTGGTGCTACAATGGGCTCATGAAATCTGGAGTTTGCAGGACGACTCGGCCAACAGCAGCAGCACCGACTCCTTCCTGGGCGTGGGAAGTCTGGCAGCCCGCCTCCCCGATGCCGGCGAGACAACGTTGCATATCTTGACAATCCTCTTCGCCATCCTGATTGCCTGGCCATCTTACCAATCTCGTGAGGCCCCCGCTTCCTTGTCAACCCAAACCGACGCGGTGTTGAAATAGGCCCCGGCCTGGCGCGGCCACGTGGCCACCAAGCACACCGTCTGGGGCATGCTACTCATCGCCGCCGGAGCCGTTGTTGCCCAAACCTCGGGCGCCGTCGGCCCCCGCATTGGCATGAGTGTTTTCCTCATCGTCCTCGGCCTCACCGTGGCCGCCATGGGCAATGTCACCTGGTTCCTGGAGAAAACCACGCAGCCCCGCGACTACAAAGGCATCTGCCCCGTGGGTGCATCATGCGCCTCGTGCGGCGCTTGGAATCGATTCGGCCGTAGTGAGTGCCGCTCGTGCCAGGTAAGCCTGAGCGCAACCCAAGCCTCTTAATGGGGTCTTAAGTCGGCGGGCCTGCGCGAAGCGGCGAAACTCGTCCGCAGAGGGCACCCAGTTCTGGTCATGCCAGGGCAAACCTCGCATTCGCTCACTCTGCTCCATTGGTGTAGTGGCCAATCATCGAGGCCTTTCAAGCCTTGGACTCGGGTTCAAATCCCGGATGGAGCACTAAGACTCACGAGCGAAGTGAGTGAGGGTTAGTGTAGGAGCGCGTCGCGGCAACGCGACGGGCGACAGCACACACAGACTCACGAGCGAAGTGAGTGAGGGTTAGTGTAGGAGCGCGTCGCGGCAACGCG
>JBFJXU010000097.1:0-7489 GCA_041622975.1 Thermoplasmatota archaeon | reverse complement strand
TGGCGTGGCTGGTCCGGCCCTTCGCGCCTCGCCCGCCTGGTTCCTGTCGCCCGCGCTACGCGCGCGCGCCTGTAACCATTCTGCCGATAATCAACCGCTGAATCTGGTTGGTGCCTTCGTAGATGCCGAGGACCTTGGAGTCTCGCCAGTAGCGTTCCACGGGGTAGTCGTCGGTGTAGCCGTTGGCGCCGTGTACTTGGATGGCGTCTTCGCAGACCTTGACGCTCATCTCGGCGGCGAACAACTTGGCGCGGCTCACGGCAAGGGTCCATTCGTCGTACGTGCATTCACCAGCATCGTATTTCTCGCGCATGCGGGCTGCTTGCCAGACCAGGTTGCGGCTGGCGGCAATCTGCACGTCCATGTCGGCGATCATGGCTTGCACGAGTTGGAATTTCCCGATGGGTCGGCCGAATGCTTCCCGTTCCATGCAGTACTCGAGGCTGGCTTCGTAGGCGGCTTGCGCGATGCCAACCCCACCGGCGGCCACGCTCAGGCGGCCGTGGTTGAGGACGAACATGGCGTTCTTCCAGCCGTCGCCTTCCTCGCCGATGAGGTTGGCTGCGGGGATGCGGCAGTTGTCAAAGGACAGGCTTGCAGTGGGGCTTGAGCGCAGCCCCAGTTTGTTGTTGGTCTCGACGCCGCTTACCTCGAAGCCGGGGGTGCCTTTTTCGACGATGAAGCAGGAGATGCCTCGGTGGCGAAGTTCGGGGTTGGTCTTGGCGTAGACGATGACGTGGTCGGCGACGCCGCCGTTGCTGATCCACGCCTTGGAGCCGTTGAGGATGTATTCATCGCCGTCGCGGCGGGCGGTGGTCTGCATGCCCGCGGCGTCAGACCCACTACCAGGCTCCGTGAGTGCCCAAGCACCGAGGGTCTTGCCCACGGCCATGTCCGGCAGGAAGCGGTCCTTTTGCTCGTCGCTGCCGAAGTACTTGAGCGTGGTTCCACAAAGTGACAGGTGGACGCTGATGCTGGTGCGCAGTGAGGAGCAGCCTTTGGCCAATTCCTCGGTCAGCACCGCGTAGGCGATGGCGTCCAGTTCGGAGCCGCCGTACTTGGCCGGTAGGGATGCGCCAAGCATCCCCTGGGCAGCCATCTTTTCGTAGATGTCGTGCGGGTGGTCTCCGGCGCGTTCCCACTCCTTGACGTATGGGTTCACGTGTTCCTTGACCCACGCTCGCGTGGTGTCTCGGATGAGTTCCTGCTCAGGGGTCAGGTCGAAGGAGATGGACACGGGCCCGGGCAAAGGGCGGGCCTGAAAGGCGTTTACGGGACCGGTCCAGTGATTGGGGTCCTATGGCGCCGGCTTGAGGGCCGGGTCAATGGCGCCGTTGGGCGTGGCGTGCATCTCTTCACTGATTTTCTCGGCTACGGTGGCCCAGAACGCGGTCAGTGCGATGGGGACGACCACGTACTTCACAGTCGTCTTGGTAGTCCACCAGGTAAGCTTCGCCAATGCGCGTGCAAGCATGATGCATTACTTTGGCCCACCTGCTATTTGATGCCTACCGTAACAAGATGGAACGATGAAGCCGCTGACCCCCTGTCGAAGCGGCTATGACGCCCGGGTATCGGTAAGGGTCGTTGGTTACCACACACCTCCCGGCGACGGTCGGCAACATGGGGCCGGGTTTCGATACCATGAGCCTGAGCCTTGCCGGGTGCGGCGATGTGTTCACCATGGAGCCTGCTGGCTCGGATCGGATTGCGGTGACGGGCCCCGGCGCCGAGGAGATTCCCACTGGCTGGGACGCGAACGTGGTGGGTGCAGTCGTCGATTACCTGCGACGAACCACAGCGACTGAGGATTCCTTTGCGATCCACATTGAGAAGCCCCGGCCCGGCGGGAGCGGCTTGGGAAGCAGTGCCTCGAGCGCGGCCGGTGCCGCCCTGGCCTTCCACCACTTGCACCCCGAGGCGGGCCTTGGTACGGATGACCTGGTGGCTGCAGCGCTGCTCGGCGAACAGGTGGCCGGGGGCGGCAACCCGGATGACATTGGGGCGGTCGTGCTGGGTGGCATGAGCCTCGTTTGCCCGACGCCCCGCGGCCCCATGGCGCGTCGCGTGGACCCTCCCCGGGACCTCGTATTGGGTGTCGTTGCTCCAGAACTGTCCTTGCCGACGGCGCAAATGCGTGCGCTGCTGCCCGATGCGTGGCCGCGCGACGCCGTGCTCCATAACCTGGGCCTCGTGGGTGCTATGGTGGATGCTTGCCACCGGGATGACGTGGCGGCATTCGCCCAGTGCATGAGGGACCAATTGCACACGCCGTATCGGGCGGCCAAGTGGCCGCATTTCGAAGCGTGTCGCGACGCGGCCTTGGCGGCCGGTGCCCCGGGCGCCTGCATCTCCGGCAGCGGGCCGGCTCTGGTGGCTGCTACCCACGATGAGGATGTGGCGCGGGCAGCGGCGGAGGCTATGGTGGATGCCCTTGAGTCGGTCGGCTTGAAGGGCCAGGGTTTTGTGGCGAGGCCCGAGTGGAGGAAGCCCCATGCTGGTCCATTGTCTCCACTGTGACCGGGAACTCGACCACGTTCCTGCCGATTGTGCCTGCCCATGCGGTGGCCTGTTGGAAGTTGTCACGGCCCCCCCGGACCTGCCGGCTGGCTGGCGGGACCGACCTCTTGGCGTGTGGAAGTACCGGGAATTCCTGCCGCCCGTCAAGCAACCCGTGTCGCTGCGAGAAGGAGGCACGCCGCTCCTGGAACTGCCCCGCCTGGCTGATGCTATCGGCGTCAAGCGACTACGCGTCAAGTTCGAGGGCGCAAACCCCACGGGCTCCTTCAAAGACCGCGGCATGACGGCTGCCGTCACCCACGCCGTCGAGGCTGGTGCAACAATCCTCGGCTGCGCCAGCACCGGCAACACCGCTGCCAGCATGGCGGCCTACGCCGGACGTGCAGGCGTGCAAGGTGTAGTGCTTCTTCCAGCGGGCCAAGTGGCCATTGGCAAGGTGGCCCAGAGTCTCGCCCACGGCGCCCGGGTGCTCGAAGTGGAAGGCAACTTCGATGACGCCATGGCCGCCGTTGCGGCCCTGGCGGCCGAAGGCCACGTCGCACTCCTCAACAGCAAGAATCCCGTTCGCTTGGAAGGCCAGAAGACACTCATGTACGAGGTGATGGACCAATGCGGCGACGGCACCCCGGACCGCGTTGTGTACCCCGTGGGCAATGCTGGCAACATCAGCGCCGGCCACAAGGCACTCCTTGAATGGGATGACGCGGGCCTCCTTGCCGGCGACATGCCGCGATTGACTGGCAGCCAAGCGGCCGGTGCTGCGCCCATCACGCAAGCAATCCGGTCTGGCGCCGAACGGGAAACCCCGGTGGCTGACCCAGATACCATTGCTACCGCCATCCGGATTGGCCGCCCCGTGTCCGCAATCAAGGCACTGCGCGCCATTCGCACCACGGACGGCACCGCCACGGACGTATCCGATGATGACATCACCATGTGGCAAGGCAGACTGGCCCGCGAAGGCGTGTTCTGTGAACCCGCCAGTGCAGCAAGCGTCGCCGGCTTGGCCCGCCTCGCAACTGAAGGCGCCCTTGACACATCGGAGGACGTGGTGTGCGTCTTGACCGGCCACGGACTTAAGGACCCAAGCGCTGGTGAACGCATCGGCGGCAAGATGATCCGCGTCGCCTGCAACGAGCAGGCGATTCTGGAGGCGATGAAGTGAAAGTAGAATTCGAAGTGGAACTCCCCGATGCGCCGGGGCAATTACAGCGCGTCCTTGGCATCATCGCGGACCACGGCGGCAATGTCCTGTCCGTCCTCCACCGCCACGAAAAGGAAGCCGAAGGCCGCGTCCCCGTGCTCTTCGGCATCGAGATCGAGGAATCTGACTTCGTCGCCCTGCTATCCGATGTCACGGCCAAGCACCGCTTGCTTAGAGTCAACCGGGAGGGTGGCCCGGCTCGAGCGGCCGTGCTATTGTCGGGCCATGTGTTCGAAGCCAACATCCAGGGCTTGCTCGAGCCTGTATGGTCTGCGGGCGCTACCGTGGGTCGCATTGATGCCCGCATCAATGACCACGACGCGCCCAGTGCCGTACTCGTGCAGATCAGCGCCGATGAGGCGGACATCCTGCGCGACGGCCTCGGCGCTCTGCGTGAGGCCGCGGGTGCGGCCGGCCTGGACGTCATTGAGACCATCGGAGGAGGTGCTGCGTGACGTCCGACGCTAAGCCGGTGCGCATTCTGCTTGCCGGTTACGGCGGTGTTGGCCGCGCCTTGCACGGCATTCTGCACGAGCGGCGCGTGGACCTGAAGGAACGCTACGGCATCGACGTCACGGTCACGGGCGTCGCGCGCAGCGATCGCGTCGCCCGCCAAGACGACGGACTTGTGCCCGGCAATCTGTCCTGGACCCGTGGGCACCTCATGGATGAACTCATCTGGGACTGCCCCGCAGAAATTCTTGTGGAGGTTAGTCCCACAGACCTCGCGGCTGGCGGCCAGCCCGCCGTGGGCCATTGCCGCGCTGCCATCAAGCGTGGCCTGCATGTGGTGACGGCCAACAAGGGTCCCGTGGTGCATGCATGGAATGACCTGAAAGCACGTGCCAAGGAGAACGGCGTCTACCTCGGCGCCGAAGCAACGGTTGCGGCTGCCGTGCCTGTACTCAACGCCGCACACGCCGCCTTCGGGGGCGACACGGTCACACGCATCGAGGGCATCCTGAACGGCACCACCAACTTCATGCTCACGCGCATGGCGACGGAAGGCTCTGACTTTGACCAAGTTCTGCGGGAGGCCCAGGAACTTGGCTACGCGGAAACGGACCCCTCTGGCGACGTGGATGGCCACGACGCCGCCGCTAAGGTGGTCATCATGGGCAACGAAATCCTGGGCTTGGACCTCACCTTGGATGACGTGGATACCACGGGCATCCGGGGGGTTACCGCCGAGGCAACGGAGGTAGCCCTAGCGCATGGCTACCGCATCAAACTCATCGGCGAAGTATCCCGGGATGGCACGGCCCGCGTTGGGCCCCGCCTCGTGCCTATCGGCGACACACTCGACGTGGGCGGCGCGCTCAATGCCGTGCGCTTCCACAGGGAACTCGGCGGTCCCGTGACGCACGTTGGCGCGGGCGCAGGTGCAACGGAGACCGCGGCGGCCATCTTGGCCGACATCGTCGCCATTGCGAATCGTATGCCCGTGAAAGTCGTCGCCTGAAAGGCGGCGCGGGGCCCCATCGGTAGGTTTCAAGGTAGAACGTCGCCTGCAGGGGGCCCATGGGCTGGCTGGTCTGGAACCCCTGGGGAATCCCAGCATTGCTGGTGCTCGTAATCTGTTCGGGCATGGGTGCCTTCGTTTTCCTGGCGCGGCCTGGCGCCATCCAGAACCGGCGGCTAGCCCTGCAATTGTTCCTCGAGGGCTTCGTGGTGGCTGCACTTGCGGGCTTGACTTGGTTCATCAATGACGCGCGGGCCGCCATCGCCCTCAACCTCACCATGTACGCGTTTGTGTGGCCGAAGTTGTGGACGTACTACAATTTCCTAGCCACCCTGCCTACGCCGCTGGCGCAGGTGATTCGACCCAACGGCCGGCGTTTCACGTTCCTCGCGCTGACGCTGCTTGCGTCCCTCACGGTCTTCCTGTGGCCGGGGGCCTACGTGGGTGGCGCCGTGCCCCACCCCGACGGGGGATTCACGATTCTTCCTGGAACCATGTTTCTGCCCATGATGCAGGCATGGGGAGTCATGTGGCTCGTGGGCCTCTCGTTCAGTATCAGCGCCCTGCGCAATGCACGAACCGGCACGAGTCGCCAACAGGCGCGCGCCTACCTCATTGCCTTCGGAACACGGGACATCGCGTTCTTTGCCATCACCATCGCCTTGAGTGTCGTGGCGCCCACGAGCCCATGGTTTATCTGGTGGTTCATGGCGTTCCCCACCACGTGGATAGTCTATCCTCTACTCGTTGGCTATGGCATCCTTCGGCACCAGTTGTTCGGCATTGATGTCAAGGTCCGCTTCGCCGTGCGCCACACCACACTGATGGGTGCCGGCGCCCTCGTTTTCTTCCTGGCGACTGAGTCCCTCGAGAACCTTGTGGAGGCTCGGATGGGCCAAGGCATCGGCTTGGTCGCGGCGCTGGCGTTCACGTACGCGGCCCGCCCCATGCGGGGCCTTGCCGACAACCTGGCGCGGCGTGTTGCACCGCCGTCACTCGATGACGAATCCACGAGGCTTTACCGGGCTGCCCTAGAGGGGGCGATGGAGGATGGGGAGATTACGCATAAGGAGCAATCAATGCTGGCGCGTTTGGCGGAGCAACTTGGCATCGACGGCGCTCGGCACGACGCACTGGTCGCCGAGACACGTAGTCTCCTGGCGTGACACCTAAGAACCCCGGCCCCGTCTGTCCAATGCACACATTTGTGCAATTGATGCCCATGACGAACGCCTCATCCTGTCCCATTCACCACGGCGCCGCCGACCCCGACAGTGGCCCCGTTCTCCCCGGCAAGGGTGCCACCGACTACGAGCGCTACATGCACGTAGACGAACTGCTGGCGCTGCAGAAACCCCATGGCGAACTCGCCCACCCCGACGAAGTCTTGTTCCAGACAATCCACCAATCCTGGGAACTATGGTGCAACTTGGTTTGCTTCGAATTGGCCCGCGTGGCTGACCTCATGGATGAAGACCGGTGGGCGACTGCGGTCCGCCTGTTGCGACGATGTCGCAAAGCCATCCACGCAAACACCGCCGCCCTCGCCGTGTTTGACACCATGACTCCCCGCGACTTCCACGAGGTCCGCCGCCAACTCGGAGCCGGCAGCGGTGCGGAGAGCCCCGGTTTCCGGCGCATCCAGTCGGAGGCCCCACAATTGTGGCCCCGCGTGGAAGCCCTCCTCGAACGAGAAGGCGTCGACCTTGAGGGCTTGTACATGAAGCAAGGTCTCCGCCCAGACCTCTTCCTGCTCCTGGAGGCCATGACGGACCTCGACCAAGAAATCTACCAATGGCGAGAAGTTCACTTGGCCGTGGTCAAGCGCATCATCGGCCGCGACGTCAAGAGCCTCAAGGGCTACGCCGTGCACCAATTGGAGGAAGACATCCACCAAATGCGGTGGCCCAAACTCTGGCAAGTCCGTGAACGCATCACGGACATCGAAGGCACCAGCCCGGCGTAGCCCGCTAGGGTCGCCCTAGTTCTTCCACGCCGACGGCATGAATACAATGAGGGCTGCAAAGATCTCCAAGCGGCCGAACCACATCTGGAATGCGAGCATCAACTTGGACGGGGTGGCGAGCAGGGCATAATTCTGGGTTGGTCCTACGACGCCTAGCCCTGGACCCATGTTGCTCAAGGCCGCGATGCTTGCGCTCGCCGCATCCACGGGATTGACGAAAATCGGGTCCGTGATGAGAAGGAACAACGTTCCGATGCCCCATGCGGCAACGTAGGCAATGAAGAACGCGGCCACCGTCGTAATGGTCTGCGGCTTCATGGTGCGACCCCCTAATCGA
>JBFJXU010000096.1:0-7508 GCA_041622975.1 Thermoplasmatota archaeon | reverse complement strand
GGCACATACTTCGGCCCATTCCCCGACGGCTACGGCGCCTACAACCTCATGCGCGTCGTGAACGACCTCATTCCCCTGCGCCGCTGCCGGCGACTCCCCAAGGACAAGTGCCTCTACTACGATATCGGCAAATGCGTAGCGCCCTGCATTGACGCCTGCACCAAGGATGAGTACGCCACGCTTGTGCAGGAAGCCCGCGGCGTGCTCTCCGGTCGCAGTCAGGCCCTAGTCAAGCGGCTCAAGGAGCAAATGGCCGATGCCGCCACCGGCCAACGATTCGAAGAGGCTGCCCGCCTACGCGATCAAGTTCAGAGTCTCGAAGGAATCCTCGAAAAGCAACACGTGTTCAGTCAGCGAATCGAGGACCGGGACATTGCGGCTGTGGCCACTCGGGGTGACGTAGGTGCTCTTGTCATCTTGCACCAGCGCGACGGCCACGTGGTCGGTCAGGCGGCTTTCATCGTGGACGGGGTCGCGGGTCAGACTGCTCAGGAAGCCTTGGCGGAATTCCTGCCCACTTACTACGCCGACCAGCCCATCGTACCCCGCCATGTGGCCGCCGATGTGGATGGCGACCAGCGTAGCACCCTTGAAACGGACCTACGCAGCCTCGCAGACCACGCCGTCACGGTTGAGGCCCCGCAGCGCGGTGAGAAACGACGATGGGTGGAAGCCGCTGCTAAGAACGCCGAACTTCGCCTCATTCAGGAAGTGGAAACCCGGGCGCGCCGCGGCATGGGCGCCGTTGAAGCACTGCAAGACGCACTGGGCATGGCATCGCCGCCCAGGATCATCGATGGCTTCGACATCAGTCACCATGCAGGAGAACACACACGCGCTGCCTGCGTCCACTTCCGCGACGGTGAACCACTCAAGACTGGCTACCGCACCTTCAACATGCGTGACCTGCCGGCTCGCGGCGCGGGTCGCGACATTGACGACTACGCTAGCCTCAATGAAGCGGTGCGACGAAGGTACCGTGATGGCGCGAACGTCCCCGATCTCATCCTCATCGATGGCGGCCAAGGACAACTCGCGGCGGCCCGATCTGCCCTTGATGAAGTGGGCGTCCAAGCCCCCATTTGCAGTTTGGCCAAGCGGGAAGAAGAAGTTTGGCTGCCGGGTAGGCTGCGTCCACTCAAGTTGCCACGCGACCACGCCGGGCTGCAGTTGCTGCAACGGGTCCGTGACGAAGCCCACCGATTTGGTATCACGCAAGTCCGTCGGCAGGCAGCACGAGCCGTGAGTCGTAGTCCACTCGACGATGTCCCGGGCGTTGGTCCAGCCAAGCGTCGGGCGCTCGTGGAGGCCTTCGGGGGCCTCGAGGGCCTAAAGCAGGCCAGCGTCGAGGAGTTGGCCATGGTTCCCGGCATCTCTCCGAGCCTCGCCACGCGGGTGCATGAATTGCTTTCCGCAGGAGCCTGACTAGGATTGGTCCAGGATTCGCCGTGCCTGCTGGATGAGGGGGACATCAATCATCTTCCCCTCGACCACGACGACGCCACCCGCGCCAGTGCCCGACTCGGCGGCCGCTTCCACCACTTTGCGGGCCCAGGCGACCTCGTCCTCCGTGGGTGCAAAAGCGTCCCGGGCTGCCGCTACCTGGCTTGGGTGGATACACATCTTGCCCGCGTAGCCTAATGCGCGGGCCTCTTTTGCTTCCCTCGTGAAGCGCTCCGTATCTTGGAAGTCCGAAGTGATCATGTCGATGGCTGCAACGCCAGCCGCCGCGGCTGCCAACGCAACATTGGCTCGCGGTACGGCCACCTCCCAGTTACTCGCGCTGCGCCGCAACCCGGCATCGGCGGCGAGGTCTTCAGCGCCAAATGCGATTGCCACCACGCGGTCGCTGGATGCGGCCAATTCCTTGGCTGCCAACACGCCGGCCGCCGTTTCCAGGATGAGTAAGAGCCCGGCCCTGCAATCGGCTTCCTCCAAGCGGGCTGCTAACGCCTGCACCACATCCACTTTCTCTGCTTTGGGAACCACGATGATATCGGGGCCTGCATGGGTAATGGCATCTAGGTCATCCTCGCCCACCACCGATGGCCATGGATTGATTCGGACCGCCCGGTGGCATGGCGCGTCGGTCTGACTGACTAGCAGAGATGAGACCGCCGCGCGGGCATCCGCCTTCTCAGCCGGTGGCGTGGCATCTTCCAAGTCGGCCACGACCACTTCCGCTGCGCCGCTGGCCCATGCCTTCTCGACCCGGTCAATGCGGGTGGCGGGCGTGAAGAGGACCTGCACTACGCATCACTCCGCAGGAGCGCCGCGCGCTTGTACTGGCAAACCACGTCTCCGGCTTGGTTGCTCACGGTGTGCTCAAAGGTGACAATGCCCCTGCCCGGTTTGCTGCTGGGGCGCATGGCAATTACTTCGGTAGCGACGTGGAGGACGTCGCCTGGATAGACAGGTGCTGGATGGCGCACGTCTTCATACCCCAGGTTGGCGATCAAGGTGCCAGCGGTCGTGTCCGCAACCGTCATGCCAACACTGGCGCTGAAAGTGTAGAGGCCGTTCACGAGGGCGTCACGGAAGCCCGCTAGGCGCGCCGCCTCTGCATCCAGGTGCAGGATCTGCGTGTTGCGCGTCAAGCGGCAGAAAGCCTCGTTGTCCTCCTGCGTGACCGTCAAGGTGTCTGCATGGTCGATGCGATCACCGATGTTCCACTGGTCGTAGGTACGTCCGGGCACGATGCCCCCCAGTCGGTGCCGTTCTTAACGGCCTTCGGGCTGGCCGCGTCCGTTGACGTTCATCGCTTTCGAAGGCATTGATGGCACGGGAAAGTCCACCGTGATGGGGCGGGTTGCCGCGGGCCTCGCGGCCGACGGAGTGAACGTTTGGACCACGGCCGAGGAGACGTCAACATGGCATGGGGCGGCCGTCCGGCGCGCCCGTGAAGAACGCCTTGACCCCCTAGCAACCACCTTGCTCTTCGTGGCTGACCGGGCGGCACACGTACCTGAGATTCGGAGCCACCTGGACGCGGATGAAGTGGTACTGTGTGACCGGTTTCTGCACTCGACCCTCGCCTACCAGTCCGTGACCCTCGCTCACCTTCTCCCAGACCCGGGCGAGTGGCTGTTGGCACTCCATGCGCCGTGGTGCCCCACGCCGGACCACGTAGTGCTCCTTGTGGGCGACCCCGCGGCATGCGTCGAGCGCGCCGCGGGCCGGGGACCGACAGACCCCTATGAGAAAGTGGCATTCCTGGCTCAGGTCCAGGAAGCGTACCAACGGCTAGCCACCCAAGAACCGAGTCGGTTCACGGTTATTGACACCGAGGGTGGCCTGGAGTCGGCCACGGCCAAAGCATTGGCTGCCGTCAGCGCCTGCCTGGCCTGACCTGCAGGTTCCAGCGCTTGCGTTCCATCACGCCACTGAACCAGTACGACAAGAGGCTGAAGCCCACGGTGGCGACGGCGCCGATGATGACCACGTCAAGCCAGGTAAGGTCTGCCATACGGCTCGATGCCCCCGCCCCGAACTTATGGTCTTTGGTCGATTCGCTTAGTGGCCGTGACCAGCGTGAATGACCGTGCGAGCATAATCGATGCAATCGAGGCTGCGCGCCGCGCCGAACGCATCGAAATCATGGAACCCGTGGTAGGCTAGGCACGTGAACATACCCCCTGGGGCGTGGTGGTCGTTCATCACATTCAGGCCAATGTGGTCATGGAAAGCCCACAGGCCGGGATTGTCCATTTCCACGTATACATCGTAGCGCTCGCCAGGCATGATGCCTAGGGTATCCACCTTGAATGGGCTGTCAAGGGGGTAGCCATCCCGGTGTGTCACCAGCATTGTGTGGCCGTGCAGGTGCATGGAGTGCATTTCGTCGCCCACGTTGATGAGTCGAATGCGCACCGAATCGCCATCGAGAACTGGCAAGAGTTCCGTGTCGGGGAATGCCTTGCCGTTGATGAGGAACGTATTGTAATCAGGGTCGTAGACCGGGTACGTCGTCGGGTACCACTGGCGTTCATCCTGTTGGGGTGGTCGGGCGGCATGACTGTCGCACTCCAGTTGTGAATACAATGGCTCAGGCGGATCCTGCGCACATGCCGCATTTCTGGGCGTAGAGCCAATTTGGTTCTGTGCCAGGTTGTCTTGCAGGAAGCGTTCCATGCAGGCGCTGCGGCTGCTGAATTCGCCATCGTTTTCGGCACCGGTCACCGGGTCAGCGTTGCCATGCACGTGGCAATTGTCCCATTCGTCAAGCATGAGGACAAACTCGGCATCAAACGGTCGAGGCTCTTTTTCCTCCACGATGAACGCCCCGTACATGCCCAGGTCCATGTGGTGAGCCACATCCACGTGACAGTGATAGAAGTAGGTCCCCGCTTTGAGGTCTTCAAACACGTACGTGAATTCCTCGCCCTGGTGAATGGGCATCTGATTAAGGAACGGCACGCCGTCCATGCTCCACTCTTCCAGGTTGCCGTGCAAATGGAATGTGTGGGCCAAGGGATTGTTGTTGATGACCGTCACGATGACAGTGTCGCCTTCGCGGGCCCGAATGGTGGGGTTGGGAACTTCGACCCCGTTCTGATCTGGGTCTTGGAAGCCAAGTGCGACCACTTCCATCATGCGGCCGTTGTTGAGGGTGTAGAGTTGGATGGTGTCACTCGTGGACGGCGGCACCACCAACGTGTACTCGAGTGTGCGGGGAGGTTCGTCGTCCGTGAAGTCAAGGAAGTCCATGCATCCGGCCATGGGGACGGTCAGCATGGTCAGGCTCGCGATGAGGGCCCAGGCTTGCATGGTTGCAACGAGTCGAGGCTCGCCTTGAGGCTTACCGTCCTAGCATCGATACGGGGCTTCCGGTCGCCGTCTACAGCTAAGCGCCGGATTTGTCTGGGAATGGGTCCGAGTAACCGATTGCTTCCTGGACAAAGCCGAAGTTGGCGCCATCGAGCAGCAGGTGAATCACGGTGAATGCGAGGCTGGCAATAGCCAGACCTAGGTGGGTCCAGCGCCAGGTCGGGTAGTTCCAGCGGCGGATGATGGGTACTTGGAGGGCGCCGGTCACGCCAAGGCCCGCCATGGCTAGGAATGCGATGCCACCCCAGATGATGCCAAGCGTCCACTCGTAGTTGGTCTCAATGATGAACAGGACCAGATGGACCAATGCGGCGGCGGTGAGGCCGTATGAAACGAAGTTGTGGAACGCCACGCGCCGGCGAGCGCTGCCAAAGACATGGTTGAGGTTGCGGCGACTCGCCTTGCCAAACATGCCGCCTGTCCACACGCTTGCGATCAACAGGAATGTGGTGGCGTAGCCAACGGCCTCACTGACTCGGGCCATGCTAACACCGCCTGTGACGAGGGCCGTCGGGTCAACGGCGACGCCCGTGCCCAGGAGTACATTGCCCCCCGAGTCACTGACGGGGATGTCCACATGCTTGGTGAAGTTTCCATAGTCCTCTTCGGGGCCCACGTGGTCGTAGTATGCGGTTCCATTGACGGTGACCCTGATTGCTTCCTCCGGGCCGGGAACGGTGTCTGCTCGGAGGTTCCATGTGAACAAGATGGACAGGCCCGGCCCTACGTCTGTGTCGCTGACCAGGAACTGCTTCGTGGTGGCGCTAATGTTGTACCACGCGTCGGCTCGCAGGGTCACTTGAGGGGCAAGGACGGCGGTGTCGCCGCCCTGTACGATTGCAGTCCACGTGCCAAGACCAAGTCCGGCGATTTCGGCGGCATCATGGAGTTCAAATTGCTCTGCCCCGCCGGGGCCCGAGCGGTCGATGGGCTCTAGGCGCGTGCCGTCTCCCGTGACCAGTGTCAAGGAAATGTCTGGGCTGAGGCCCCCGGTTTGACTAGGCGTTACAACCACTACGAGGTCGGTCGTATTGCCCAGTACGTCGAACGTGATTTCCTCGGCGTATGGCTGCGTTGGAGTCTCGCGTTCCAACACGCCGTCCAGGAGTAAATTGGTGGGCTCTTCGCCACCCGTGAAGGAGAGGCTGGGCGCGTTGGCCACGTCTAGGTTTGGTTCCCAGTGGATCATGTCCGCTATCCAGGCATTTTGCACCTGTACCGTGTACTCGAATTCCTCCCCAACCGCCGCCTCGACGCCGGGGATTGGGATGATGCGGTACATGGTCTTCATGGCGGTCGGGGACCAATTCCAGTGGCACGAATAGCACTGGGCGTCGTAGGCCTCCTCGATGGCCGCGTTGGGCTGGGCGGTGGCAGCCGCTGCCAGGATGACGGCGCCGATGAATAGGAGGCCCGTGACACGCACGCCGGTTCGAGTCCTCCTTTTCTCCATAATGGTTCTGGTCACGCCATCAAGGCCTCAGCAGCAAGTCGGATGGCATCTGCCGAGCCGTGCTCGGGCTTCCACCCCGTTGCTTGGATGGCATCAATGGCAAGTCCCATGTGTTTGACGTCACCGACCCAGCCGGCGCCGTCGCTGGTTCCGCCGGTGGTGGCAAATTCTGGTTCAAGGCCCATGACCTCGGCGACGATGCGGGCAATCTCCATCACCGGGATGCCGTCAAGGCTGCCGATGTTGTACACCTCCACGCCGTTGGCTTGGCGCGCCGAGTGAATCATGGCGTCAACCGTGTCGAAGACGCTCACGTAACTCTTCGTCTGCGTGCCGTCGCCGAGGATTTCCAGACGGTCGGGGGTGGCCTTCAGTTTGTGGACGAAGTCGTAGGTAACGCCGTGATTACTGCGTGGGCCGACCACGTTGGCGAAGCGCCACATTGTGGCGTCGAAGCCGAAGGTAGATGCCATGCTGGCGACTAGGCCTTCGCACGCCAGTTTGGCTCCGCCATAGACGCTGATGGGCTTGAGTGGGCCATGGGTTTCTGGCGTGGGGATTGGGGCGTTCCCGTATACAGTGCTGGTGCTGGTGAAGCCAAGGTATGGGACCTCATGGCGCCGCACGGCTTGCAAGACCTGCCACGTCGCGTGCACATTGAGGTCGTAGTGGCCGGCAGGGTCGGTGTGCCCCGTACGGACTTCCGGGTTGGCGGCCAAGTGCCACACTTGGTCCATGCCTGGCATGCAGGCGTCGAGGAGCCCTGGGTCACGGATGTCGCCGTGCACGAATGTAATGTGGTCACGGGGAAGGTTGTCCAGGGTACCGCTGCTGAGGTCATCCACTACGGTCACTGAGGCGCCGGCCGCCAGGAGTCCATCAACGACGTGGCTGCCGATGAAGCCGGCTCCTCCAGTCACTAGGACGCGGCTGTCTTCGAGAAGGGGCACGGCGCCGTCACTCAGGGGCGTCACTTGAAGTCCGCTGTCCTAGGCGCCATGCAATGACGCCGCCGCCAATCACCAGGATGGCCAGACCAATCGCGAGTTCAGGGTGGGTTGCAAACAGGTTGAGGATGCCTCGGCTGCCGGTAGCAATGAGTGCGACTCCGCCGAAGCCACCCAATGCAATGGCACTAATGGTGCGCGCTTCACCCATGCCCATCACGCGGCCGACGATGGCGCCGGCCACTGCCCCGGTGCCCTGGAATGGCACGGCGACCCAGAGG
>JBFJXU010000095.1:0-7646 GCA_041622975.1 Thermoplasmatota archaeon | reverse complement strand
GTTCTCGGCGCGGATCCGCTCGGCCTCTTCAGGATCGAGCCGTTCTCGCTGCCCATGCTTCTTGACCTTGCGTTGGTCACGAAGAAGCGTCAGGGCAGGCAGCAGCAGGATGCAGGCCAGGTACGCCGTCAGCATGCCGGCACCAACCATAATCCCGAACTGACCAATGGCCTTGATGCGACTGAAGTAGAGACTTACGAACCCGACCACCGTGGTAATCGTCGTGATGAACAATGCACTCCCCACGTGCCGCGCGCTCATCGTAATGGCACGCTGGACAGGATAGCCTAGTTTCCGCTCCTCCTGGTAACGTGCAATCACATGCATGGCATAGTCAATCCCCGCGCCCAGAATCAGGGAAATCAATAGCATGCTGAGCATGGTAAATCGTACGCCCACCAGGTAGCCAACGGTGATGGTGACTGCAATCGCGACCGTCAAGACCAGCAACGCGAGGAGCGTGTCAAACAATCGCTTATCTAGGACCGTGTAAGCGCTGAGGCTCGCCACCAGGAACGCGGCAAGCACCCACAAGGGCCCTTCCACAATGGTCACCTTGTCAAGGTCGGCGTAGATGACGTCAATACTGATGGGCTCGTTCGTCGTGGCTTCGTGATACGGGTTGTGCTGGTCCAATTCGAGGCCGAGTCGCTTCAATTCCACCTGCCAGTCCCGGTATTGTTGCAAATCTTGGCCCAATTGCATGACAATCAAGCCGATACCCGCTTGGTGGTCGCGGGTCAGCACGAAGTCATACACCATGTCGTCGCCAAATTGGTCCAAGGCAAGTTGGAACAGGCCTTCCAGGCGGGCATTGCCCTCCGGGGTATCCGGCGGCAATTCGTACTGGCCGTAGACGAGCAGGTTGAGGACCTTTACCAGCCCAGGTAAGGAGACCGTTGATTGGACATAGTCGATGTCCTCAAACCGCTCCATCATGGCATCCACCTCCCGCAGGGCCGCCACGGTGGTTACATTCGGCTCCGCAGCCGGCGTCGTCAGCACGAACATGACGTTGTCAGCGCCCAGTTCTTGGTTGAGCACAGTGTTGGCGTCGTAGTAGTCGCCGGATGGCAGCAGGTCGTAAATGGAAAGGAAACTGGAAAGGTCCGCCAAGGCAGGTATGCTCAACGCAAATAGGACGGCGAATGTGGTGACAATCTTGCGTGGGTTGCGCGCCACGAAATCTCCCACTCGGTCGCTAAAGTCCCGCTTCGCGGCCTCTTCATCCCGGCGGCTTGGCCCGGCCATCAGGCGTCCACCTGCCGTCGTTCCCCCCGCCAGAACTGCCACCAGTGGTAGTCCTCGTACTCCGGCACATAGGCATCGAACGTAAGGCTCCAACTTCCCTGGGCCTGCGCATCCACAGATACCATCCAGATGCCACCCAGGTGGCTGCGCACTTCATTCTCGTCACCCCAAGTTCCCTCGAAGACCATGTCCTGGATTTGGCGCGTGGTGTCCACGTCGTACACGGCACGCTTGGCACCCCGGGGATCTTGGATTTGGACTTGAATAGCGCCTGCGGGGGTGGGATTGCCGCCTGGCTCAGGGGATTCTTGTTCAAGCACCACGTCCAGCGTCCAGCGCAAACGCGTGGTACGGTCGGGTACAATCATCGGGACGGGACCCGACGTGCCGGCAATGGGGCCAGTGGCGTTCCGGTAAGCGGCTGCGGCGTCTCCCGTCAATTCCACGTATGCGCCACTGGCGTTGTTGGTGACGATGCGAACCGAATCCTCTGTTTGCTGGCCAGCCCCTGGTGACTGCCGGTCGAGGAATGCCTTGGCGTTCTGGAATGGGGCACCGTCTGGAAGGGACGCGGCATCATCTACAACGGCCCCACCCTCACCGGCACCCCGGTCCCCGAGCGACGAGAATCCAGCAGCCAGGGCCTGCGCGGCGTCCACATTCTCGCCGAGTGTAAGGGCAGGTTCCCATTCGAAAGGCTCGCGCCAAATGTCGTGAGCAAGACACCCGGACAGGGACGTGGATAGCAGGAGGACGACAAGCAGCCGAGCCGACACGAGCGCCACAACCCGCCCACGGTATATGACGGCAAGCAAGCGATAGGGGGCCGACTTGCTCCGCCGGCGCAGACGGCCCGCTGCGAAACCGTAAATATGACCGCCTTTCCAGGCGCATCTCCATGGAAGAACACCTCGCCCGCGTCGAGATCAACCGCAACCCGAAGGGCAACTACATTGCGACGATCTGGAGCGAGACAGAGGGCGATAAAGAACTCAAGGCTGCTACACTGGACGGCCTGATGCGCGAACTGACCATGGACTTGGAATTCGCCGTGGGCGAGCACATGCGCGAAGGCCGTGGCGTGGAGTTCAGCGTCGAGGAAGAGTTCGAGAACATGCAGTACGCCGACGAGTGGGCGGAGTAGCGCCGGCGTCATCTCCGAACCAACTCCTGTACCGGCCGCTACCCGCGGCGAGGTTCCGCGTCGGCGCCGCCAAGGAACGTGAAGGCCCCGGCAGCGTCCCCAATCACGTGACGTTGTTTCCCCACGCCGCAGCGTAGGGCGCCATCAAGGGGCTGAGGGCACCGGGGCCACGCCTGGACCGGCACGGTTGAGGCTTGGCTGTTACGGTCGCCTATGCGGCGACGAAGTTCTTGCCGAGGGCCGCCGCCTTATTCGCGGCGCAGCGCTCCAAGAGGGCTCGCTGTTGGGCATCCCGGTTGGCGTTGTCGCCGTTCCAGGCGGTCAGCGCGGGCTCCTGCAAGGCACGCCCGTAAGAGAAACTGAGGGCCCAGGGCTTATCGCCGAGGGTGTTCATGATGCGGAGGTGCTCGGTTGCTTCCTCTGGGCTTTGGCCGCCGGAGAGGAAAACGATGCCGGGGACACTGGCGGGGACGCAGTCGAGGAGGCCTTGGAAGGTGCGCTCGGCCACTTCCTGAGTGTCGGCGCGTTCAGGGCAGTCTTTGCCGCTGATAATCATGGAGGGCTTGAGGAGGATGCCTGGCAAGTGGACATTCTGCAGACGAAGTTCAGTGAACAACACGTTCCACGCCTCGCGGGTCACGGCGTCGCAGGCGTCGATGTCGTGGTCGCCATCCATGAGGACCTCGGGTTCGACGATGGGCACGATGCCCGCTTCCTGGCACAAGGCTGCGTACCGGGCCAATGCGTGGGCGTTGCCAGTCAGGCAGGCGGCGCTGGGGATGCCGTCGCCAATGGTGATGACGGCACGCCACTTGGCGAACTTGGCACCGAGTTGCCGGTATTCGGCCAGGCGTTCCCGCAGCCCGTCGAGGCCTTCAGTGATTTTCTCACCAGGGTGACCCGCCAAATCCTTGGCGCCTGTATCCACCTTGATGCCGGGGTAGACTCCCTGGCCTTCCAGGATTTGGGGGACGGATTGGCCGTCTTCCTCTTGGCGGAGGGTCTCGTCGTAAAGAATCACGCCGGCAACCGAGTCACCAAGGCCGGGTGCCTTGAACAAGCCCGCCCGGTAGCCAATGCGGCTCTCCGGCGTGGATTCAATGCCGAGGGCCTTGAAGCGCTTGGTGCAGGTTCCTGTGGATTCGTCGGCAGCAAGGATTCCTCGGCCTTCACGAACGAGGTACTGGGCGATGGATTCGAGCCGGGCGGCATCGGCGGCTTGCATGGGCCCGGGGACCAAGGTACGGGTCATAAGGGACACGACGGCGTCTGCTCAAAGTGATTAACCGGAACGGTGAAGCACGACCGTCCAGCCTCCCCTGTGTGTTCGCGTGGGCCTGCTATCTGCCGCTGCCCTTCCTCCGCTTGGCGTTGAGTTGGTTCCGCCCGGACGACCGCCTCATGCGGTACCACGCAGTTCAGGGAAGAATCATCACGTACGGTTCGGCCGTGCTGCTGACCATGATTGGATTTCTGGGGCAAGCGAGCAACGCACCTGGATACCAGGCGTCCATCGGTGGCCTGGCCTTGCCGGTCCTCATGTATTGGGTAGGGGCGGCCGCGATTGGTGCCATCGGCGCGGTGCGGGGGCGGTTCACGCGTGTGGAGCCGGCCCACTGGATTGCCCGCTGGTTGGCCACTCAACCGTGGGCTAGGCTCACGGCGTAACCAGCATCGCGCAGGGCATTGCCAATGGCATCCGCATGGTCGGGGCCCCGGGTTTCCATGTGCACCTGGACGTGGGTTTGATGGAGTGGCACGTCGTGGCGCAGGCGGTCGTGGATGATGTCCAACACGTTGCCTTTGGCTTGGGCCAGGAGAGCCAGGAGCCGCTGAATTTCGCCGGGCGTGTCGGGGATTGTGGTTTCCAGGACCGCAATGCGGCCTTCCTTGACGAGGCCTTGCTGTATGATGCGACCCAGTAGCGTCATGTCGATGTTGCCACCGGAGACGATGGCCACCGCCTTGTCGCCGAGGGCCAAGTCCTGACCATGGTTCATGCAGGCGGCCAGCGTCACGGCGCCGGCACCCTCCACGGTCACCTTGGTGCGTTCGAGGAGCCATAGGATGGCGCGACTGATTTCGTCTTCTGTGACTGTGACGACGCTGTCCATGTGGGCCCGAATCTCGGCAAATGTGCGGCTGCCCAGGCGCCGGCATGCAATGCCGTCGGCCATGGTGTTCACGGATTCGGGGACGAAGATGTCGCCCTTGTCAAGACTTTCAGCAACGGTGCTTGCTCCTTCGGCTTGCACGCCGATGATACGTGCGTCGGGGTGAGTCAATTTGATGGCCGCGGCTACCCCGCCAATGAGGCCGCCTCCGCCAATCGGTACGACGACCGTGTCCACGTCAGGAACCTCTTGCAGAATTTCGAGGCCAACGGTGCCTTGGCCGGCCATGATGAATGGGTCGTCGTAGGCATGGACGAACGCCTTGCCGTGTTCCTCTTGGAAGTTGACAGCATGCTCGTATGCTTCTTGGTAGTCGCGGCCCACCAAGTGCACGTGGGCGCCGTAGCCCTTGGTGGCCATGGCCTTGGCGTGGCTGGCGCCGGATGGCATGAAGATGTCTGCGGCGACGCCTTCGTGCCGGGCCGCGTATGCAACCCCTTGTGCGTGGTTCCCGGCGGATGCGGCCACCACGCCAGCCCGCTTTTCGTCGTCCGTCAGGTTGTGCGTCTTCCAGAGCGCGCCGCGGACCTTGAAGGACCCGGTGCGCTGGAAATTCTCGAGTTTGAGGTGTAGATCAGTGCCCGTGGTCTCGCTCAGTGTGGCGGACCGTTTGATGGGCGTCTGGCGGACGAGGGGGCGAATGTAGGCATGGGCGGCCCTGATGTCGGCCAGGCTGAGCACAGGTACGAGACTTGGGCGTCAGCCATCAAGGCTTCGCGCGGTTCACTTGCCAGACGCCACCAATGATGAGGAGGCCGCCGACGAGGAACCAGCCGGTTACCGTTTCGCCGAGCGTGAGGTAGGCGGCCGTGGTCGCCACGACGGGGATGAGGTAAATGTACGAGGCCACTTGGGTTGCGGGCAGATGTCGCAGGGCCTGGTTCCACATGGCATAGCCCGCGGCTGTCGCGGCGATGCTCAGGAACGCCATCCAGGCCCACAGCCGTGGCGTGAAGTCTGCTACCGGCGCCAACCCGGCGGGCGCCTGCCATGGCGCGAAGGCGAGGATGCCCAGGCACATGGTGACCCCCGTAACCGTCAGCCCGCCTAGTCGTTCGATGTGGGGCTTGGCCAGCACCGAATACAGAGTCCAAGAGGCGGGTGCGATTAGGATTACGAGGGCACGTCGTGCCAGGCTCAAATCCGCTTCGCCGCGACCCAAGGACACCACCACGATGACCCCTGCAAAGGCCGCAAGCAAGCCAAGGGATCTACCCTTGTGTAGTGTTTCTCGCCGCAACGCGATTGCCCAAAGAAGTGCCCAGAGTGGCGCGGTGGCCACGAGGATTGCTGCAATGGCCGCCGAAGCCCCTGGCTCATCGCCACGTGGCTGTACCGCCCAGTTGAAGGGCAAGTGGTAGCCCACCACGCCAAGGATGCCGAGGCCGAACATGGTGAGCCACCCTTGCCAACCCAGGGAGCGGAGACGATCCCGGCGTCGAAATGCCAGCCAAACCGGGTAGGTGGCGAGCATGGGCAAGTACCGGAACCACGTCAACTGGAACGGGTCTAAGTGGGCCGCCAATTCCCTTAGGGCTGCAAAGGACGTGCCCCAAATGAGCACCAGCGCCATCATGGTGAGATGTGCGCGGCGTTGGGGGGTCACGACGGCGCCACAGGGGGGCGATTGAAGGCATCACCGGCCGCTGGCTTCAAATGGCTGGGCACCCCAGGGGTTTCCATGCAGGCACGCCAGCGACCCCACCCAGGGTCGGCCCATCGCTTTCGCCTCATAACGGCGGCCAGCGCCCTCCTGGCCGTCCTTTTCATGCCCGGTGTACAAGCCATTGAAGAAGCGGATGCTTCTACCGTGTGGCTGGCCCAGGAAGGGACGAACGGCGTGGTGGCGGCGGGCCACCTTCCAACAACGGTATCTGAAGGAGAGCAATTCCAGGGCTTCATCCACTTCACCGCCGAAGTCAATGCCACGGATGTGCGCTACCAAATCTGCCGTGTTGGCGAAGCATGTTTTGCTCCGCCCACGCCCGCTACTAACATGGGCGACGGCAACTGGACCTTCGATACCAACGACTACCGTGACCCCGTATTCGGGGAGCCCGTCCACTACAAGGCCGGGTGGCGGGTCGGCGTCCAATACCTGTTGAACGTCGATGGCCACAACGTGACATTCCCGGAAGGGTTGAGCCATGAGCACCCGTTGGCCAGGGAAGACCCGGTGGCTTGGGCGGAAACCCACTACTTGGCGTTCAATGTGGCTAGCGATGCCCCAACGGCGCCCGTACCGGGTCCGGGCCCAGTGATGCTGATTCCGGGGGCCGCGGCCGCATTCATGCTCATGCAGATGAGTAAACGCCGCAGGGGTTGAAGGCCCAGTGCAACCCCGCAACGGAAAGGGGAAGTCCAAGGCGCCATCCAAGGTCATCGTGGCCAGCCCAGGCAAGGACCGCCCGTGGGGCGCTTACACGCTCCTCATCATCCTGTTGCTAGCGGCAGCGGGAACCACGTGGTACCAAGCACAGCCGCGCGCCTCCGAGGCGCCCGATTTCACGGTGACGTCAACGGGGTACCGGGACGGCGTCCAGGCAGAGCCGGAAATCATTCGTCTTAGCGATTACCGGGGCCAAGTGGTGGTCCTGGACTTGATGGGCGTAACATGCACCAGTTGCCGCATTGTGACAGACCATGTGCTAATCCCAATCAACGAGTCGCACCCAGACGTTGCCATCATTTCTGTTGATGTTTGGGTGGGTCGGGGCGGCGAAACGGAGGAGGACCTCATCCGCCTCCAAAAGGAAGAGGATGTGCCGTGGCCGCATGCGCTTGACACGGATGACGTGCTGCTCAAGTACTCGGCGGCCGAACTGCCCAAGGTTGTCGTCATCGACAGGGAAGGCCAAGTGGCCCTTTCCGTGGTAGGCGTTCCGAGCCTCGACCGAGTAGAGAGTGCCGTGGTCGCCGCCAAGGCCGGCGAGTCTTCAGACGTGGACGTCGTCCAATTGGGCATCCTGGGCTTGGCCTTCGTCGCGGGCCTGGCCAGTGTATTCAGTCCATGCAGCATTGGCTTGCTACCGGCCTACCTGTCATTCCTCCTTGGCCAAAACAAGGGGGCCACCACC
>JBFJXU010000094.1:0-7680 GCA_041622975.1 Thermoplasmatota archaeon | reverse complement strand
CCGCGTCGCCGGGGGCGACCCCCCTTGACCGCCCTGCCGTGCATCAGGGCTGCCCCTGGCCGCCCCTCGCATCAGGCGGCCGGGGGCGTTTCCCCAACGAAACGCCAACCATTAACGCGGAGTCATTGCTCGTGGGAGCATGAATCGGACGTTGCCGGTGGTTGCAGCCCTCGCCGCCATTGCACTTTCAGGTTGCCTCAATGAATTCCCCGAGGAGCACAGTCGCGTATTCATTGACCGCATGGACGTGGCGGCCACGGCCGTGGATGTTGCCACCATCCACCTTGACCTCACCATCCGCGTGACAAACACCGGCGGCACCAGTGACACCCTGCACGCGGAAGTTCGTAGCATCGACACGACAACGGGTTTCCTCGAAAACACGTCGCGCGCTGCCGTGGGCCAGGTCGGCGCTGGCGAATCTGCAAACGTGACCATTCCCCTCGCTCTACCCAAGTCGGACGGGTACCGGTTTGACGTGAACATCTGGGAAGGCGACAAGAACATCGCCGGCCGCTCTCTGGGCATCCGCAACGTCAAGGCACTCCCTGTGTCCAGCCACGAGACCGACCTGGTCTTTGCCGGCATGGACTTCTTGGTGCGCAACCTCACGGGTCGTGATGTTGCTATCGAAGTTGCCGCCTACCTCACCAACGAAGGTGCCAGAGACAGCACGCCGGTCCGCTTGCAAATCAAAGCCCGTGAAGCCGACACTTCCCTGCTCGCCCGTGAAGCCGACCTGAACGTGGGTGCCATTCCAAGTGGTGCCACCCATCGCTTCGACGCGACGCTGACACTACCTGATGGACACAACTACCTCATGGAGGCTGTCTTGTGGCAAGGCGACATCATAGTGGGTCGTGGCGACGGTGCCGTCCAATTACTGCCTACGTTCGAACGATCTGCGGGCAGCGAAACCGTCCACAAGGACCCGGAACTGGAGCGATTCATCGTGGGAGACGGCGACCACGCGGAGAGCCCCGGTGGAGGCCGCAGTTACGACCGCGGCTACGAAGATGACCATGACAGCGCTGCCACACCCGGCGTCCCCGTGGCTCTTCTTGCAACTGCATTGGTGGCCTTTGCCGCCTGGAGGCGACGACAATGAACCCCGACAACCCATCCCAGCACGCACCCCGGCCCGCTGCCCCCGGGGGCCGCACCCCATCAAGCAAGAGCGACTTGACGCGCAAGGGCACCACAGTCATCCTGCTCATCCTAGCCGGGGTGGCATCGCTGCTGGCGCTCATGAGCGCCGCGGAAGCCATCGACATTTGGTTCAACTACCGATTCGCGGCACTTTGGCGCGTGGCGCTGGGCGTCCTCGTGGCCGCCGGCGCCATCTTCGCCCTCTTTCGGCAACGCCAACGATAGTGCCGGACACTCCTTATCTGGTCGACCAGCGTGGTCGGTCCATGGACTTCCGTCTGAGTGACGAGGAGCAACTGATTGCCAAAACGGTGCGTGAATTTGCCCGGGGCAAGGTCGCGTCGCGGGCCGAACACCTCGACCGAACGGGGGCATTCCCACACGAGACGCTACAGGAACTAGCGGCCCTTGGCATGCTGGGCCCAACCATCCCGGAAGAATTTGGTGGAACCCCCGTGAGCAAGGTCGCCTACAACCTGCTCCTGGAGGAATTGGCGTGGGCCTGTGCGTCCACCAGCGTCACAGTTGCTGTCCACACCTCCGTCGCTGCGAGCCCCATTGTCAACTGGGGTACGCAGGCCACCAAGGAACGATTCCTGCCGAGGCTTGCTAGTGGTGAATGGCTTGGTTGCTTTGCCCTCACCGAACCCGGTGCCGGCAGCGACGTAGCCAGTTTGTCCACCACGGCCGTCCGCGAAGGCGATGAGTACGTCATCAACGGCTCCAAGGTCTTCATCACCAATGGCAACCACGCTGGCAGCGCCATCGTGGCTGCCAAGACCGACCCGTCCGCAGGCCACCGGGGCATCAGTCTCTTCGCCGTGGAAACGGCAACAGCCGGCTATTCTGGTGATGGTGCTGAAGAGAAACTTGGTTTGCACGGCTCCGACACGGCGCGCGTCAGTTTCACGGATATGCGCGTCCCCGTCGAGAATCTTCTCGGCGAGGAAGGGGACGGCTTCAAGCAACTCATGCACACCCTCAACGGATCCCGCATCAGCATCGGAGCCCAGGCAGTCGGGATTGCCCAACGGGCCTTCGACGAGGCCAAGTCCTACGCGGGCGAACGCTACCAGTTCGGCAAGCCAATCGGGGCCAATCAAGCCATCCAATGGAAGCTCGCTGACATGGACACCCGCATCGAAGCCGCCCGCCTCCTCTACCTGAAGGCGGCTGCCGAGCAAGACGCCGGCCGCCTTACGCCGGAGATGGGCAGCCGAGCCAAGTTGTTTGCAAGTGAAACCGCGACGTGGGCCACTATCGAGGCCGTACAGATCCACGGAGGCAACGGTTACACCACGGACTACCCCGTGGAGCGCCTGATGCGGGATGCCAAAATCACGGAGATTTACGAAGGCACCAGCGAAGTGCAACGCATGCTGATTGCCCGGCACGCCCTTTCCTGAATCCGTGCCATCCGTTCACGAGTAGTCGTGCAACCATATTGGCAAGTCCAGAATGAGTGCGGTTGATGCGAGAGGCCCAGTCATATGCGGCAGGGCCTTGGCTCGCCCGTGGAACGAATGCTGCAAGCCTACTGTCCTCACTGTGAGAGCGCGTTGCCCCACGTCACTGATCGTGACCCTGGCAGTTGCCGCTGTACTGCGTGCGATGAGGTCCAAACCCTCTACGTGCCCCTGGATACCGCCGCAGTCTAGACTGCGCAACGAGTCAGGCGGAATTCTTCCTATTGCCACCACCGTTGCCGTTAAGATTGAGACCCGTTTTGCGTCCCCCGTGGGCACCCGCAGGGTGGCCCATTTGCCTTCAACCCACAACCACCAACCACCTCGCCCCGGCCGCGCTGCGGCCGGGGCCCCTTGGTGTGGTGTCCCTTTGAATGAAACCGCATGAGCCGGAATCGCCATGCCTGAACTACCTGAAGTGGAAACGATTCGCCGCGGCCTGGCCCCACGCGTCGTCAACCGCACCGTCACTCGGGTAATCCGGTCTGCTGCGCCGTTGCGCATGCCCAGTCCCCTTCCCCTGCCCGACATGGAAGGCGCCATCGTGAAGGACATCACTCGGCACGCCAAGGTGTTGACGTGGCACTTGGACGACGGGCGCGTTCTGGTGAGTCATCTGGGCATGACTGGCAAGTGGGTCTTCTCACAGGTGGGCTCGCCTGCTCCGGCCCACACCCACCTGGACCTCACATTCGATGACGGCACGCGACTCATTTACGCCGACGCCCGCCGATTTGGTTGGCTTGCCCTCCACGCACCCGATGACCCGCCCGCCACCACGCTTCACTACGGCATGGATGCACTGGACCCGTCATTTACGGCTGACCACTTGGGCCGCTTGCTAAGTACAAGTCGGGCGCCCCTGAAGGCATTCCTCCTCGATCAGACCCGCATCGCCGGCTTGGGCAACATCTACGCCTGCGAAGCCTTGTGGCGCGCCGGCTTGAGTCCACGCCGACGAGCGTGCAATACGCCCCGCGCCAAAGTGGAACCCCTGCGGGATGCCATCGTAGCCGTACTTCGTGACTCGCTCGCCGCTGGCGGGACCAGCTTCAATGATTACGTCAACAGCCTTGGCCAGAAGGGCTCGTTCCTGTTTGACGTCGGCGTCTTTCAACGGGATGGGCAGCCTTGTCCCTCATGTGATGCCGAGGTGCGACGCATCACCCAATCGGGTCGTAGTACCTTCTATTGCCCCGGGTGTCAACGGTGACACCTCTGCAGCAAGGAGGCTGACACTGGTCGTCAGCCCGCCGCCTAGATGCGCGTCGGTAGTCCCCGACTCGAGTGTTACTGCCAATGCCAGATGAAGCGGTTCGAGCGCACCGTCGGCAGGCGCTACGAACGTGGCGCGGGGGGATTCCTCCTTCAGGTCCAGGGTGGCCAAGGGCGAACCCTGGCTATCCTCCACGTGCATGGTGTACGACTTGACCCAATCCGATTCGATGCCGTCGGCGGCGAGCGTCACCAACAAGCCGCGTGGGACTTGATTGTCCAAGCGGGCAAACGAATCGATGAACATGCGCGCCTCGGGAACGGCCCTAATCGTGGCTTGGAGACGGGATCCATCCCCCGCGAGTTCATACGAAGGAACGTAGAAACCAGTCTGCGCGGGGCCCGCGTCAAGCCCTGGCAGATACCTAATGGGTGGGTCCCCGTCGAGCCCAGTGGCCGGGGAATGGATGGTCACGAGTGCCGCACCCACCGTCACAACGCTGAGGGACCACGCGACGGCGGCCAGGAGGGGGGCTGCCCGGCGTTTCATCTGGCAGCACAGCCCAATGGGCCACTTAGCAAGTGGGTTGCGAGCAACCCAACGAACCGCGCGCTAAGTCAGCGTTACCTGGGCGCGGGTCTTCACGAAGGCACTCTCGGCTTCATCGTCGGACGAATAGACGTGGAACGAAACACTTGACGTGGCAAGTGCTGCTAACGCCTGGGTCACGTAGATGGTGTTGCTACTGCCTGGCTCCAGGCGAACGTATGTTCCGTCGCTGTCTGTGATGGCCCCCAGAAGAATAGTGATCTGGTCCGTGGCCGTGCCGTTGTCGATTCCAATCTCCAAGAGGTCCAGGTTGGCGAGGTTGGTGGTATCAATGACTTCCAATCGAGCAAAATGAATCCCCGTGGAGTTGGTGTTGTTGAGGTACAGGATGTTAGTCGTGGTCTGCAGGATGCTGCCCGCGATGGATACCGTGGCATTGGTTTGGTTGAGACCTAAGTCCGTACCTGGAGCAAGGCTGCCAAACGGGACTTCGACGACTGCCGGCTCGAGGCTGCCGGTGGACTCCGAATGCAGCAAGGTTAGCAGCCCGGCTGCACCGGGTAGAAGGGCGACGAGTCCAACAACGGGTACCCAGTAGGGGCGTCCCAGAGGCGTCACGGCGTTACCTCCATGGTCAAATCGAAGGAAACGCCCGCATTGGTGCGCCCCGCGCCGTCGGCCAGGTCAACGACGAGGTCCATGGTGAACACCTGGCCAGTCGGCAAGGTAAACGTGGCTTGAGGATTCGCTGCAAGGTAGTCAAGGTTAGCTACGTTCGTGGAGCCGTTCCGGATGTTCCACTCAAACCGCTCCAGGTAGACGTTGACAATCTGGGTTCCCGTCAATTCGATGGCAAAGTCGGAACTGCCGGCGCTATTGTCAACTCGCACGACGTCCCGTACGGTCATCTCGGCACCGGCGCGGGGTTTCACTTCAGCGGTGAAGGCGGTGCCATTAGTGGAAAGGTCAAAGGAGCGCATATACCGACGATTATCGGCGTTGTCGCCTTTGACGAACTGGACAGGTGGTTCAATGATAGAGGTGGTCAAGGTCGACGTGGATGTCCAGGACACGGCCGCGTACGCACTCGTTGCGAGCAGCAACGCAGCAGTGCCAGTAGCGCTTAGCGCAAACCAACGCATGACGTCCAAGTCTGTGGGGGGGGGGGGCAGGGGTCACATCATCTACGAAATCGTCATGGCCAAGTCGTTGCTGAGCCCGCCACCTAGATCCGTATCGGTGGTCCCAGTGGCGAGGGTCAGCGTCAGTTTGGCATAGACGGGCTCGGCACCACCGTCGGCGGGCACGGTGAACGTGGCAGAGGGGGAGACTGCCTTGAAGTCCAATGTGTCCAGGAGGGTGTCCGAACTATCGTAGATTTGGAGGGTGTAAGCGGTTACTTTGGCGTTGGTAACCTGGGATGTTGTGAGGGTCACCGAGCGCGAAGCATCATCCGTATTGTCCAACTTGAAGTAGGAATCCACGGTCAGCGTTGCTTCCGGGACACCTTTGACGGTGCTCGTGAAGAATGTCTTGTTGGTGGAGATGGTGTAAGCAGTCACGTAGTCAGTCAGCGTGGAAGGGCCTGCGTCGTCGCCGGCCACGAATTGAATCGGCGGCGAAACGGTTTGCGTGGTAACGGTAGAGTCCGTGGTATACGAAATCGTAATCGCCGCTGCACCGGCACCAGCGACAATGAGCAAAGTTGCCAGGATGGGGTTGGCTTTTGCCCATATTCGCATGCGTCCTAAGAAGCGCAGAACTGGTAAGGCGGCGGTCGATCGGTGGGCCTTCGGCAGATTACCGCTTGGGGCGCGGCCTCGCGTCGTTGGCATGGGGACCAAGTCGTTGTGGGGTTGCCCATACCCAAAATGGTTGATGGCGGGGGCATGGGGCGCGTTTGGGACTGGGGAATTTTGGGCTGGGGGTCGCACGGACCGGGGGGATAGAGCCTGGAAAGCCCCCGGCAATCCCTATCGTTGCTCCAGTTCTTTTCACATCTATGCGCGCAAATATCATCGAAAAAAGCGCTAGGCCAAGTTATGTCCAAGGAGAAAACTAGGCAATACAACAAAGAGAACCCGTTTTAAGGAACAACTTGCTGATTGAGCCAATGAGCAACATGCAAATCATTGAACTCAACGGAAAACTCGAGTTGAGTCTCCCTGATGGCACCAGCGTCGTTGTACAACCTGGACCCTACCGCAAGGGAATCAGCATGACTCCCGTGGTACCAGATCAACCCAAGCCCCGCCGCATCCCCACGGCGCCCGGCACAGGGAAGCGCGGCCGGAAGCCTCGCCAAGTTACCGTTGACCTTCGCGACCTGCTGGACAAGCACCTCAGCAAGGGCGCCGTCAAGGACCCCAAGTACTACGTGGACTTCGTCTTGGACAACGACGATGACATCAGTCTCGCGGTGGCCCGACAGATCGTGTACCGCGAGCGCCGCGTCGCCATTGACTCCATGTAGGGCGTTCCGTCTGCACCCCCATGGAAGCACCGCCCGTTCGACCCGGCCTTAGCGGGTTCTGGGACTTCTACCTCTACGAACACAGGGATTCCCGCAACAGGGCATTCCATGTGACTGGAACAACGCTCGGCCTCCTGTGGCTGGTTCCAACGATTCTCGTCAGCCCGTGGTTCCTCGTGGCAGGCCTTGCTAACGGCTACCTGTTTGCCTGGATTGGCCACTTCATCTTCGAGAAGAACCGTCCCGCCACTTTCCGCTATCCTATCCGGTCCCTTGCCAGTGATTTCATTCTGTGGTGGCGCACCGTCACCGGCCGCATCGGGCCAGAACTACGCGAACGCGGCTGGGCGTAGGGTCGTGAGCGCCAAGGTTTCAACAACGTCTCCCGTCCGCGACGCGTTGTCTGCTGGGTCCTTTACGTTCGACGGCCAAGTCGTCGCCATCGCGCCGGGCGACACCTACGCCAGCGCCCTTCACCGCGCTGGCTACAAGGTGTTGAGCCGCTCCTTCAAATATCACCGTCCCCGAGGGGTTTACTGCAACTCGGGGGGATGTGCCGGTTGCTTCGTAGCCGTGGATGGCGTGCCCTCCGTGCCCGCCTGTATGACGCAAGCCGAAGCGGGGGCTCAACTGTCGTCGCAGAACACCATCGGCGGTGCCAAGCGGGATGTCCTTGCAATCGTTGACAAGGTATATCGGACGGGTTTCGACCCGCACGGTGCCTTCACACGGCCGCGCATTCTCAACGCCGCCTTCATGCAATCCGTCCGCTTCATGGCTGGCAGCGGCAAGGCCCCCAAGCAAATCCTGCCGCAGGCGCAGGTGGG
>JBFJXU010000093.1:0-7705 GCA_041622975.1 Thermoplasmatota archaeon | reverse complement strand
CGGCTTCTCCAGCAGACGGCCCAAGCCCCCTTTGCTTGGTCGAAGGCCTTCGAACCCTTGCCGGCGGCATCACAAGTTGCACCCATGCCAGTGGCGGCGGTTGATGGCTCGAGCGCCGTGTTGGTGGACAACGGCGCCGTCTGGGTGGTCGCCACGCGAGCAGTCTGTTGGACGGGAACCGCCATTGCACCGGAGCCGACGGTGACTGCGACCACGGTCGCCGATGCCCAAGGCGTGGTGGATGCAGCGTACCAAGACGCGGGCTTCGACGCCCCCAAGGTGACCTCTGCCGATGGATTTGCTGCTGCACTACGCGATCTCGCCGAGCGCCGCGCGGCCGACCAAGCCCCGCAAGACCATTTACTCCTGGTGGACGGCGCATTGCATGGATTGCCTCCAGCCGCTCAAGCACTCATGGATGGCCTCGACCGGCCCGCCATCGGGGTCAGCAAACGCAGCGGCCTGCACCACGAAGGACATCCCTTGACCGCCGCGCTCTACCGCCACGGTCCCCCCGGCACATGGGCAACTAAGATTGGCGTCAATTGCTTCGTGGCCCGATTGCACGCGGCAGCCCCCTGCGCCTTCCGAGTAGACGTCCAGGATGCCGAGGTAGCTTCCCTAGTGCCCTGGTGCGATGACGCCGTGTACACGGGGTACCCGTACCCATTGGCGGCCGCCCACAATGCGGTGGCCATCGGACACGCCGAAGCACGGCTCCTGCGCGGGGGTCTGCGCGACCAATTGGCCGCAGATGCAGGCATCTTGTACGATTTCCACGACGTGCTTGATGGCAACCGATAGGTCCACCCGGGCCCCCGACAAGGCCCTAAGGCGCCGCGACTTGGCCCGCGACGTGGCCCTGGGACACGTCACCGGACACGACGTTACCGACATCCGCTTCCGCATCGGACCTGACGAAGTGATTCACATCGGGGAACTCCTCGTGGCCGACAGCCCAACAGGCACCCAGGCGCCGTTCTACTTGCGCGTCACTGACCTTGCCTACGGAGCAGAGGCCGCGGATGGCCACTGGATGGAACGCACTGCCGGCACCTTGGCAGCGGCACCAGATGTGCGCATCCACGACCGGGAGCACCGCTTGTTCACGACGGCCACCGCAAGTCCTCTCGGTTACCTGACCGAGAATGGATTCCGTCGCCCCAAGACGCTGCCCGCACTGTTCAGCCCGGTTCGTCGCGCCGTCGACGGCGACTTTGCATTCACTGCGCCCAGGGCGGGTGACTTGGAATTAGGCCACCTGCGCAGCGGGGACGACCCGCTCCCGGACCGCGTCGGCTTAGACCCCAGGGCCCTGGCCCAGCACGTTGGCATCTTTGCCACCACGGGCATGGGGAAATCCAATCTTCTGAAGGTCTTGGCCGGGTCCTGCCTGGAATCCGGCAAAGTCGGTTTGCTGGTCCTTGACCCCCACGGCGAATACGCCGATGGCGGAGGCGGAGCCCACCGGGACGGCACGCCGCACAAGGGCCTACTGCACCATCCCCGGGCCGACCGCCTCGTGACCTTCACCAGCCGACCCATCCAGGGCTTTGCCGGCCGCGTACACGATTTGGCCGTGGCAGCCACGGAAATCAGTGTGGCCGACTTCGCCAACGTTTACCCTGTCACGGATGCCCAACGCGAAGCATTGTGGGCAGCAGGGAATCGTTGGGGACGCAATTGGCTCATGCACCTGGCGGCCACCGACGTGGAAAGCCTCTACCTTGAATTGGAAAAGAAATTCCACGAAGGCACCTTGAATGTAATCAAGCGGCGCGCTGAGCAGGTACTCGACCAAGACGTGATCCACGGCGATGGAGGGCTTTCGACCACGGATAGCATCCTGGACCACTTGGCATCCGGCCGGGTCGTCTTGGTAGATACAAGTGGCTTGTTCCCGCGTGAGGAATTGCTGGTGTCGGCAGTGCTTGCCCGTCGCTTGCTGGAGCGACATCGAGCCGCATACAGGGACCCGGAACTGTTCCAACCCTTGCCGCCAACGTGCGTCATCTTAGAGGAAGCCCAGCGGGTCCTCAATAATCGCGGCGGCGCGGAGAACGTGTTTGCCTCCATTGCCCGCGAGGGTCGCAAATTCAAGGTGGGTTTGGGCGCTGTCACCCAGCAGCCCCGACTCATCAGCGACGAACTGCTCAGCCAATTCAACACCCTCGTGATTCTGGGCCTTGCTGACCCCACGGACCGGGACCGGGTGCGCCAAGGAGCGCGCCAGGATTTGTCCGCCGTCAGCAAGGAGATCCAGATGTTGGAGCCGGGGGAAGCCATGTTGACGACGCCGGGCGCCCCATTTGCATTGCCCGTGAAGGCACACCTCTACGAGCACCGCATCCTCGAGGTGGACCCCGCGCCGACGAGCGCTGCGGTGCAAGTGGATGAGGGGTTCTACTAGATGGCTCGGCTTCTCCATTTTAGTGACACGCACTTAGGCCATCAGCAGTACCATCGCACCAACGAAGATGGCCTCAACCAGCGGGAAGCAGACCTCTACCAAGCATTTGATGCAGTCATTCAGGCCGCCCTGGACGACCCCCCCGACGTGGTCATCCACGCAGGGGACTTGTTCGACGGCGTTCGGCCCAGTAACCGTGCGTTGCACAAGGCCCTCGACGGTTTTCGGCGCTTGGGCCAAGCTGGGATTCCCGTGGTGGCCATTGCAGGTAACCATGAACAGCCCCGCCTCCGGGAAACAGGCAGTGCCTTCAGACTCTTTGAGCACCTGGACAACGTCCACCCCGTGTACCGGGGTCGTGCCGAATCGATTCTTCTGCCGGGCGTGGCCGTGCACGCAGTTCCCCAATGTGCATCCAATGACGCACTCAGAGAACAAGTAGCAAGCATTGAGCGAATTCCCGACGTGGCCAACGTCCTGGTGGTCCATGGCGCCATCCATGCCTTGCCCGCGTTCCGTCACGCGGAATTCAATGAACTTACCTTGTTCCCTGAATGGTTCGATGAACGCTTCGAGTACGTCGCCCTCGGCCATTACCACGGCACCAAGGAAGTGACGCCCAAGGCGTGGTATTCGGGTGCCCCCGAGCGCGTGAGCATGGCCGAAGCCGGCGAAGCAAAAGGATACCTGGATGTGGTCGTGGATCCAGGTGAGCACCCCCAGGTCCAGGTCCACCACGTGCCGGGCCGCGATTACGTGGACTTACCTGTGATTCGCGCCAAGGGATTGGATGCTGAGGCAGTCCAGGATGCAGCAACCCAGGCGGTTGAGCGCGTGTCGGCAGGGGCCGTTGGTCGCCAGCGGATTACGGACCTTGACCCCTCGCTCCGTGGGCTGCTGGACGTGCGCGCCATCCAACAGGCTGGCCGGGGGCTCGTTCATTTCGACCTGCGACTCGAATGGGCTGACCTCGACCACCGGGTGCAAGGCGCCGTGGATTTGGCCGGCCTCGAGGAAGAATTCGAGGCGTTTGCCGCCAAGCAACCTGTGGAAGGGTTGGACCGCGCGCGCCTGCTGGAAATGGCGCGCAGCGTGTTGGGGGATGCGGCGTGAGGTTGGTGCGCCTGCGCCTCGTCAATTTCCGGCGCCACGTGGCAACGGACATTGAATGGCCAGACGGGGTGACCGCATTGCTGGGTCGCAATGGCCAGGGTAAATCCACCTTGCTGGAGGCCATTACCTTCGCCTTGTACGGTACCAAGGCACTCACTACCAACAAGGACCTGGTCCGATTCGAGGGCGCCGCCCAGACGGATGCGGTGAGCGTGCTTCTGGAAGCGGAAATGGCGGGTCAAGCAGTAGCCATTACGAGGGAATTGCGTGGCCGAAACCTCACGCCCCAGGCAAGTCTTACCGTGGACGGCGTCGTGGTCGTACCCACAGGTGCAGGCAGCGACAACGCGGTGACTTCGGAGATTACCAAGCGTCTCGGCATGGATTTGGCCACCTTCGTGACGACGGTTGTTGCCAGGCAGAAGGACTTGGACCGCTTGACCGACCTCAAGCCCGCCGAACGGAAACGACTGATTCTGAACATGTTGGGCGTGGACCGGCTCGACGCGGCGATCCAAACGGCTCGCGAACGACGCCGCAGCGCCGAGTCCTTGGCCGACAATCTACGCCAGGATCTGCCCGACCTTAAGCAACTCAAGGAACAAGTGGCAGGGGCCAGGAAATCTCATGGCGAGGCGATGGCCCAGGCTGCACAGGCCGAAAAATCCTGGCAGCACGCCAAGGACGAATTAGCCACCAAGGCGGAGGCCGCAGCAGCAGCGCAAGAGGCCGCGAAGCAGCACGAAGCGCTGGTCGCCGGAGAACGCCAAGCCCGGACAGACCTTGCTGCAGCAAAGGAGCGCCTGGATGAGGCAACCCGGCGCCACGCGGCAGCGGAAGCAGCCGCCGCGCGCGTGACGGAATTGGCACCCCAGGTCGAGCAACTGAAGCCGGCAGAGGAGCAACTGGCCAAGGCCGAGGACGCCGCCAGACATCGCCAGCAAGCCGAAGCCCTGCGCAAAGAGGCGGAACTAGTCACACAGCAATTGAGCGCCTTGGACGGCGTGGAGGACCCAGGACCCGCCGTCGAACAAGCACGCAACCAGGCGGATGAAATCCAAACGGAGATTGCCCGCGTGGCAGCAGCCGTGGAACACGCGCAAACCACGGCCAAGCGTCTCCGGGAACGCCACCGAAGACTGCACGGATTGGACGACGTAGCCACGTGCCCGACGTGTGAGCAAACAGTCCAGGGCGAACACCTGCAGGTCCTGCTCGGTCGAGCCTCCGAGGAATTCGAAGCCATTGAAGCGGAGCGCCAAGGCAATGAGAAACGCCTGGCAGCGTTGCGGCAATCCGCCCAGGAACACGGCCAGCGCCTAACTGAGTTGGAGCAACAAGCGAGGGCATTCACGGCCCGTTTACAGGAACAGCAACGCCTGGAGCAACGCTTGGATGACCTCAACAGGCAGGTGGCCAAAGTAGCAGCCACCGATGCAGGCGGCTTGGTTGATGTGGAACCCCTGCGTGAGCAAGTGGCCACATACCGCCAAGCGCGGGACGAAACGCTTCGCTTGGAACACTTGGCGGGCTCCGTACCCGAAACTGCAAGTCAAGTCGAAGAGGCAACCAAGCGGGTCATAGCGGCCGAGGCAACGCTGGCGGTGGCGACGCAACAAGTAGCCGAGCACGCCAAGCAATCTTCTGCATGGCAATCTGCCATCCAAGCGCACGAAGCCGCCACCCTGCGTGAACGGCAAGCGGAACGGGACCACCTCCTTGCCATGCAAGCAGTGCAAGCAGCCGAGGCGGCCGCAAGCCACGCCCAGGAGCGCCTCGACGATGCCCACAAGCGCCGCGAGCGGGTCAAGGAGCACCAAGTGCAAGCCCAGTACTGGGGCGCCTTAGCCGGCGGTCGCGGGGCCACGGGCCTCCTCGACCGCTTCAAAGAACACCTGGTCGCCCGCATTGGGCCAGCCGTTTCCGCAGAGGCGAGCCGCCTCATGGCAGCCTTCACGGGTGGACGCTACGGGGAATTGATTCTAGACGATCAAGACGGCGTGTTCCTCATGGATGGTGGCACGCGCTACCGGCTCGACCGTTTCAGCGGCGGCGAACAAGACCTAGCGCACCTGGCCTTGCGGTTGGCCGTGAGCCGCCTCCTTGTGAGCCGCGCTGGCGGCGCGGACGTTCGATTCCTCGCCTTGGACGAAGTATTCGGCTCCCTAGACCGCGAACGCCGCGACACGGTCCTAGGCGCCATGCAAGGCCTTGGTGACCTGTACGCTCAGGTGCTCTGCATCACGCACTTGGATGATTTGCGCGACGCATTGGACCACTGCATGGAAGTGGATGGCCAAGACGGCGTCGCCCACGTGCTGCACCACGCCTAAACACCCGGTGTTGCTGCGCGCGGCGTGGAACCTGAGAACGCCGTTCAAGCAGCGCTTGATGCCGGCGCCCAGTTGGCTGATGTACGCGTCGAAACCGTGACGGAGCGTCGCGTGGATTACCAAGACCGCCAACTGGAGGGCTTGGTGCAAGGTGCAGAGACTGGCTTCGCATTGCGAGTTCTCGTGGACGGCGCGTGGGGTTTTGCTTCCAGCAACGACCTTTCAGGTGCCGCGTGGCGAGGCGCTGTGGACCGAGCCGTCGCGCTGGCGAAGACGGCCCGCGACCCGGACCACTTGGTGGAACTGGCCGACACCCCACAAACCAAGGCGGTTGAACATTGGCGGCCCCGCAAGGACCCGGCCGATGTGAGCATTGAGGAGGCACTGGAATTACTGCAAGACTTGGACAAGGCAGTGCGCGTCCACGATGAAGTCCGCAGCGTATCCACGGCTTATTCCGACACCCACCTGTCCAAGCATTACGTGGACTCCGCCGGCAGCGACATCCAGTGGTCGCTCGTCCGCACGGTCGCCCAACTTCACTTCACGGCACGCAAGGGGGAGGCCATGGCAGCCCAGGCCGCCCGCGTCGGCGGCACCATGGGATGGGAATTGTTCTCCGAGCAGGACCCAATCGCCAAAGCCGAGAAAGCCGCCGCCACGGCAGTCAAGATGCTGGATGCGCCACCCGCCAAGGGCGGCCGCACGACGGTCGTGATTGATCATGAATTGGCTGGCGTCTTTGCCCACGAAGCCGTCGGCCACGCGTCGGAAGCAGACCTGGTCGCGGCGGGGGAATCCTGCTTCCGCGACCGCATGGGAGAACGCCTCGGCATCGAGGGCCTCACCATCCGCGACGACCCCACCCAGCGTGGCTCCTTCGGCGCCTACCCCTTCGACGACGATGGCGTAGCGACACGGGACCGCTTGATTCTGGATGACGGTGTCCTGGCGGGTTACCTCTGCGACCGCCAATTCGCGGCCCGCTTCGGTATGCAAGCCAACGGCGCCGCCCGCGCCCAGTCCTACCAGCACCGACCCCTCGTACGCATGGGAACCACGCTCATCGACGCAGGTGAACACCCCGAAGAGGAGGTACTCGACGTCAAGGACGGCATCTACTGCAGAGGGTCCCGAGGTGGCCAAGTGGACACCGCCCGCGGAACATTCCTCTTCAACGCCGCCGAAGCCTACCGCATCGAGAACGGCGAAATCACCACCCCCATCCGCGACGTGAGTCTCACCGGGGACATCCTCTCCACCCTCCACAACATCGACGCCCTGGGCAACAAGCAACGCCTCGGCGACCCCGGCTACTGTGGCAAAGGCCAATGGATTCCCGTGTGTGACGGTGGGCCCCTCGTCAGGATTCAGGACTGCCTCGTGGGAGGTGCATCGTGAGCCAAACCGCCGACCCCGACGCTCTCCTCGGGTTCTGCGACGACCTGGTACAAGCCGCCCTTAAGGCAGGCGCCGACCAAGCAGAAGGCTTCTGGCAACAAGGCGGCGGCCTCGACCTGGACATCGAGGAAGGCCGCATTGCATTCACCTCCAGCCAACAACGCCAAGGTGGCTCCATCCGCGTAGTCAAAGACGGCCGCGTTGGATTCGCCTACCTCAACGACCCCCGGGAAGCGGGGGCCGCCGCAACCGCAGCGCTCAGCCTGGCTCGCCACCGGGAAGCATCCCGCTACGAGTTGCCGGAAGGCGGCCGCGTCAATCCCCTCAAGAACTGGGATGACGAAGTGGCCCGCCTCGACGTGGCGGATGCCACCCGACTCGCCCAGGACCTCTTGACCGGCTGCGCCGAAGCATGCCCCAAAGGCAACGTAACCGGCGGCGGCGTCGG
>JBFJXU010000092.1:0-7793 GCA_041622975.1 Thermoplasmatota archaeon | reverse complement strand
GTCATTTCTACAACCATGTGGGTGCCGTTGCCGTCACGCGCTAGTCGGGTCGTAATAGTCATGGAATCATCGCTAGGACCCTGAACGAGCAAGCGTGGCTTCTCCACTTGATGGAATGCCCCTTCCGCCACCTGCTCTCCGTCCGGCCTGGCCATGCGCATCCGGAATGCCCCACCCGGCCGGACGTCTAGGATGTCCACTTGCCAATTGATGGGTCCCGGACTGTACCACTGCTCCAGCAGTTCCGGGGTCGTCCAAGCGGCCCACACATCTTCCCGCGGCGCAGCCAGACGTCGAGACACGGAGAATGACACAAGACTGCATTGATGCCCCGGCCTTAACTGGTTCCGGCTAGACAAGTGTAGTGGCGTGCCTGGCAAAATTCTCCAGGATGGCTTGCCAACCGGCCCGCTGCATCTCGGCATCGCTTTCGCTCTCCGCGTCAAAGGTTTCCACCACGCGGGTCCCGTCGCCATCAGCATGGAATTCCACGGTGACCATGCGGTCATCATCGAGGCGGAACGTAATCCGGTGCGGCGGGTCCACTTCCGTGAACGTGGCGGCGAAGTCGAAGCCCATGGACCCGTCCTTTGCCTCCATGCGGCTTACTTGGCGGCCGCCGACCCGCAGGTCCACCTCGGCATGCGGGCAGTGCCATTGGTCGGTGGCAGCGTTCCATTGCTGAATGTGTTCTGGCTGGGTCCAGGCGCGCCAGGCCGTTGCCTGGTCAACGGCGGTCCGAACTTCTATGGTAATCTTCACGCCCCGCGAGATTCAGCAATTATCTCTTGGTTCTTTGCACGCATGCTCGCGAATTCAATCCGGCAACTCCAAGGTGGCCGGTTACCGTTTCCCCGTATGGAAGTGACGTTGACCCAGGTGCGCTGGGCTGTGTTTGTTCTGGGTCCGCTCGTACTTGTTTCCTACGTGGCCGGCATCATGCGGGCCAGCGACCCGGAAGCGCTGTGGGGCGGGGTAACGGCAGGTGAGCGACTTGCTATTGTGCCTTTCATGCTCCTGGCGGCAGCAGGTTTCCTCATCTTCGCCTACTATGCCCTGTTTGCTCTGGATGCCCAGCAACTCGCGAGCCTGCGGTGGCCGTGGGGCTCCGCCGACGGCAACGGCCTCAACCGGCTCCTCTGGGCGTATGTCCTGTATTTGGTGCCATCTGCCTTATGGCTCGAGTCCACGCTCTTTCATCTGAACAATCCACAGCCCTGGACTCCAGCACTCGTAGTCATCGTGTTGACCTTGGTGTCCGTCGGCATCGTCATGCTGGGGTTACTGTCGTGGGGTGCCATTCAGGACGACGTACCTGGGGCCAAGTGGATGCTTGCGGGGGTCTTTGCTATGGGTTTCCAAAGTATCGTGAATGACAACATCATCTGGGTCGCCAAGTTTCCCTGGTGATTACAGGAGGCCTGGAATCACGGCCCGCCGCTTGGGGTAATCGGGAAACGTGTCCTGGTACCATTTGTGGTGTTGGATAGCCCGCGGAATCAGGTTGGCCATGGTGTACAAGGCGAAGACGGCGCCAGCCGGGGACCACGCTGCAATAGCAAATCCTACCCATTCCATGATTTCGCCCAAGTAGTTGGGACAACTGACAAACCGATACATGCCGCCGCCAGGTACCTTGTAGCCAGACTCGCCGGGGCCACGCAGCCGGAGCAATGTATTGTCACTGGCGATGTTGATTATCATGCCGGCAGCAAACAGGATGGTGCCCACGATGAAGCGAGGGTCCCACAACCACGATAGGTGGTATGTGGTCTCGCGGAGCCACCAACCATTAATGGTAGCGTTGAGCACGTTGAATGCAAATGCCATGGCGGCGACGATGGCGGGCATGCTCCGCTTGCTCTTCGTCCGGAAAGGGAAGATGAAGGTCCGATGTAAGTAGTGAATTTGCCACATGGCAAACAGCACCCATGCCACGCCTGAAGCCCCCCATGACGCGACGAGGAACACCAGAACTGCAGGCGATTCCATCACAATCCAGCCAATGCGGCTGGGCAGGGTTGGTCCCCAGCCGTTGCGTGTATGGCGACCATAGGGGGCCGTCACCATCATCAATGCCGCCGCTGTTACCATTGCGAGCGATGCTTCCACGGCGACCAAGGTCCAGAACATCACAGACCCTCGGCCGCGAAGGATTCGTACACGTCATGAACGGACTCAGCCAAGGGTCGTGGCCGGTGGCCCAGCACCGCCTTGGCACGCGAGAAATCCACTGGGCACCCATGGCGCAAAGCACCAAGGGATTCCAATGTGAAGCCTGGCTCCGATCGGCGGTTCAGTGACGCAAACGGCACGCCCGCTACGGCCAGCCAAAGCGGGACCGTCATGCGCGGTGGCCTGCGGCCGGTGTGCCTGCTTGCCAGGGTGGCCACTTGCCGGACGGATGCAAAGTGCCCGCCGAGCAAGTGGTTGTCACCGGGCTCGCCGCGGGTAAGTGCGGCTACGATGCTGTCTGCTACATCGCGCGCATCGACCCAGTCGAAGCCGCCCGCGACGAGGGCCGGAATGCGGCCGTCACGCAGGTCAAGGAAGAACCGCCCCATTCGGCTGGGTCCAAAGTCCGCCGGTCCGATGATGCCCGTCGGGTTGACGATGGTGGCATCCAGCCCGGCTGTTACTTCTTCTCGCACAGCGGCCTCGGCAGCGGCCTTCGACCGGTCGTAGGCGTAATTGCCGGGCCCCGACCGCGGAGACGATTCGTCCATGGTGCCGTGCACGGCGGACAGGTCAAACGCGTGGACGCTACTCACGTGGACTAGTCGGCAATCGGCTGCCCGTGCGGCGCGGGCCACGTTCCGGGTCCCCTCCACATTGACTCGGTGAACCGACCCGTCAGGGTCCCCCTGGATGCTGATCTTGGCCGCCATGTGAATCACGGCGTCCGCGGCCGCAAATTGCAGGGTCTCTGGTGATAGGACGCTTCCCTTGACTTGGTCCGCCCCCATACGTTCAAGTGAGTCTGCATTGCGGTGGACGAGTGCGGTTACCTCGTGGCCTGCCGCCATCAGCCGCGGCACTAGGTTGCTACCGAGGTGGCCGTTGGCTCCCGTAACCACGACGCGCATCGGCCCCACAGACCCGAGGCCCTACTTGACGGGGTCGGGGTCAGCTGCCACTCGCGGGTCTTGCACGGTCAAGTTGCTACTAGGGTGCGACGCTTGGGCGTCCCGCCCACGCGTCAAGTAGCCGCGTCAAATTGGCATGGAACGTCCCTGGCAGACCTCGTTCCCGCTCAGCGGCCGCCCGTATTGCCTCCCGCTCATGGTCGGTCACGACTTCGTCGTCGAGGACTGCCCACAAGAGATTCTGGAATGAGAGTGATGCGTCGTTGAGTTCAAGGACGAGCCACCGGCGAGCCAATTTTTGCATGAGGCCCAGCGTCCTGTCCGTGAGTAATCGATGCTGGTCCTCGTCAACTCGACCAGCCAAGAAGTCACTATGGAACCGGTCATGGAGGCGGCGCGCGGAGACCAAGGCTGCCAGGGGGTCCTGGTGGCTGCCGGCGCGGACGGCGTCGATGTCGTGCAGGCCTTGGCGTACGCGGCTGTGGCTGCGCCGCCGCAACACAATGCCAATAATGGCACCGGCCGCGGCTGTTCCCAAGCCTAGGACACCGAAGGTCACATCTTGGTTGTCCCTAGCAAATGCTTGCTGCAGGAAGTTGAGGCGCACTAGTTCTCCGCCCACGTGGATGGTCAATTCCTTGGTTGAGGTCGTGTTATCAGGGTGGGTGACGGTCACGAGCAGCGTGTGGTCCCCTGAATCCCTGTAGTCGTGAACAGCAGTCGATGAATCACCTGGTTCGACCAGCGTCGAAGCGCCGTCGCCCCAGGCAATTAGGGACCGGCCATCGTGATCAATGGTGACTTCGACGGATTCGCCGACTGCCGGGTACATGGTGTTAACGGTGGCCAAATCGTGGCCGCGGGAAGGCCCGATCACCACGAGGTCGCCCATGCCGTTGAACGCCGCCAGATGGCCACCTGGAAGGGGGACGGTGTCAACGCCGATGCCCCACCGTGCTGGTTTTTCGCCGCCGGCCGGCGTACCCAGGTACGGTGTCGAGCGCACTACATCCATGAGGGGGAGGCGCAATTCCTGGCGTAGGCGGCCGTCCCGGGCATCATGCCACGAGAACAGTCCGTGGTCGCTCCACACCTCGCCCTCTTGGTTGCTGCGGCCATCGTCGCTGCCATGTACCCACGTCGCAAACAAATCGCCCCTGGGTGAAACGAGCAAGTCCGGCAGCCAGTAGCCGCCTGGCCGGGATACGTCGGCGGCCCAAATCGGTTGTTTGTGTTCCACGGTGACCGCTGTAATCCGGGTGTATAACGGTACGAACAAGGTCTGTCCATCGGTCACCGGAGAGTGTGCGGAGAGTAAGCCGGGGATGCTGACCTCGGATGTTTCCAGGGGTACGACGGCCGCGACGCTAGACAGTGAAGACGCCGAGACAAGGTCGTCGTCAAACAAGCCCGTGCCCTGCCCGTTCACTGACACAACGGACCGTGAGAACCTAGTCTGGGTGACAGGCTCCGCTTGACCACTGGCACCGTGAGGCATGCCGGGAATGTACATCCCCTTCGGCTCTCCGAGCCGATCGGTCCACAGCATGCCGAAATGGAATGTCCGGGGGCGGTCGTCGGGGTCGGTGCTCAGGTCACAGGTCGGGCATGGGGTGTAGCCCGTTACGTAGATTGAGCGGTCGTCGGCAGTTACCACTGCCGTCGCCATCGCTGCTGCCGATACTGCATCAGACGCCCCGGTCGGATTGGCCGGAATCGGGAGTCCCGTCGTACTAGCCGCCAAGGGCGAAAGGGACAATCCGCGATGCCACATGACCTGGCCTTCGGGGCGCGCGTCGAGACTAATGGCCGCAAGGCGGCTATGGCCCGGGTCTGCCCCCGCCCGGGTGGCAAAGAATGCCGCGTATGCAACCCGGTCCTCCACCACGAGTGCTGCATCCCACGCAATGGGCGCCGGGGCGCCCGGCGCTGCGCCTCCTTCGGGCGTCGAAGCAGGCCAGCCAATGTCAGCAGGGCTTACTTGCCACGAGATGGTTCCCGTACCAACGTGCACGCCAAGCAATGTCGGGGCCTCCTCGCCATCGGAGGTATCTGCGCCGGGCGTATGTGCCGGTGACACAAGGAGCGTATCCGAAACCGGGTCATAGCCGACCAGGAGCGGCTGCATGCAACGCGGAATCTGCGTCTCGTGGACATTTGGCGTGCGCCAGTCATCAAGCACCACGAGTGTGCAATCCGGCCCGCCGGTCGTCGCCATGGTCACGACGCCATTACCGCGGGGAAACAGCGTTTGGCCGACGACGGCCGATGACATGAGGTCCTCGCCGTGTAGCCGTAGAACGGACACAACATCGAATGGCCCGGTGATGCCGTCAACGAGGCCCTGTCGTTCGGGACTACACTTGCCATTTGCCCATTGAGCCTCGGCTGGTGCAACCAGCAAAAGGAGAAGCAACGCTGGGACAATCCAGTACCGCCCCACGGGCCTCGATTCCGGGGCGGGCATAAACGTGTAGGGGCCCGGGCGGGCTGCTTGCGCCCCGATGCAGATTGGAGGCCCAGCCCACTAGCCGGCCTATACCGCCAACGCTTCCAAGACCCTGTCCTCGGCGCCCTGAAGCATGTCCCGCATGGCTCGCTTCATGCTCAGGTTGGCCATCCAGCCGGTCAGGAACCCGCCCGGCATTGCTACAACCCACGACGCGGTCACCTTGGTGCCGCCTTCCACTTCGGCGAAGGAGAAGGTGGCGACCATTTTCTTCATGGGCATCTTGCGGAATTCAATTGCTTCGAAGGCGATTGTCTGATGGTCTTGCCATGCAACGATGTCCTCCGTCACACCGCGTCCGCCTCCAAACTCACAGACGCGTTGGCCTCCCACGCCCGCCTTGGGGTTGGTGGCCTTCGATGACTCAATGCCCACGTTGATTTCCTGGACGTTCCCGAAGTCGGCAAAGACCTCCCAAACTTCGTGTCGGGGTGCAGGAATTGTACGGTCGATTGAGCCGGTTGCCATGATGTGGGATTGCCGGGAGTGGTTCAAGGTTCTGGCCTGCCGCGCGTTTGGGCAATTCGACCTGCGATCCGAAAATGTCTCCTCATGGACCGGTGAACCCAAGGCCCCAGGCAGGTATGCTTGACCATGACCTTCCCCGACTCCGACGTCATCCTGTCCCATATCTTGGTGGTGGAAGACATCCAGCGAACCGTCGCTTGGTACCGGGATGTCCTTGGTGCCAGATTGTTCCGGGAGTATGGTGGGACGACGGCCGTGTTCGACGTCAATGGGGCCTGGCTTGTGCTCGTCACGGGCGGCGGGCCAACGGCTGACAAGCCTGGGGTCACAATGAGGCCACCCGATGACTTGTCTGCCGTGAGCCACTCCATGACGTTCCGCGTCAACGACTGCCGAGCAGCGCACGCCGACCTGGCGGAGCGGGGTGTTGAGTTTCTGACGCCGCCGGTGGAATCGGAGTGGGAGATTCGGGCGTTCTTCCGTGACCCCGATGGTCACCTGTTTGAAATCAGTGAAGCCAAAGCGGCTTAGGAACGCAGGATGGATTCCATCTTCTTGCCCCGGGCCAACTCATCGACCAGTTTGTCGAGCCAACGAATCTGCTGCATGAGTGGGTCATCGACGTCCTCCACGCGCACACCGCAGACGACGCCCTTGATGAGCGACCTATGCGGATTCATGGCGGGAGCCTTGTCGAAGAACTCCCGGAATGAGCGTTCGTCTTTGAGGCAGGCCGCGATGCCCTTGGCGTCGTACCCGGTCAGCCACTCGATGACTTGGTCGACATCGGCTTTCGTGCGGCCCTTCTTTTCCACCTTCTGAACGTACAACGGGTAAACGCTGGCGAAGGACATGTCGAAGATCTTGTGGGCCACGCCTTTGCATCGGTGCTCCGCTTAATCTGGTTGGGTAATGGCTCGGCGCCCTAGGAGGCCCTTACCTGCATGGCTGGGGCACCGATTGGACTCAGCCAAGCGGCCCGGACGTCCTGGCCGCTGCCGGCTCCACTAATCCAGGCAGACACCGCACCGTCCTTAGTGGCAGCCAACCCGAAATAGTCTCCCAGTGAGTTCCACGTCAAGCCTTCGATGCCGGTCAAGCCATTGGGTCCAATGGGCGTCGTGTCCAGCCGTTGCATGCGAGACAAACCATTGCCGTCCATATGGAAGGCCATGAATGCGTTGGCGTCCCCCTGCAGAGGTCGGTTCCAGGTGATGTACAAGTTGCCATCGGAACGACCGGCTGCGTTCACGACAATTGTGTCATTGCGCAAGGCCTCGTCGAGGACCGTGGTCGTCCATGTATTGCCGCCGTCCTTAGATGAGGCGTGGACCACGGAAAGGCGCTCGTCTATATCCTGCGCTAGCACTAATTCGAGGGCGGTCCCGCGGCTGGCCAAGGTGGGGCGGCTCAGAGCCGGAAACGAGCCAATCTCGGTCCAGGATGTACCTCCATCCTCGCTGCGGCTCAGGAGGACCGGGCCGTCCGCGTGGCCGTTCTGACGATCGCGATATGCAACGACAATGGTTCCGTCGTCCAGCACCGCCGGCCGCGCGTTGTGGAGGTCGGGGCCCGCAGCCACCGGTGTCTGCTCGGTCCATGAGGCACCTTGATTGGTGGACGTCAATACCATGACTCGATTCTTCCCATCGGTTACGTGGATTAATGCCACGACGACCTTCCCATCAGGCCCAACTGCAATGTGTGGCTGATCGCCGTGTTCGGCGGGC
>JBFJXU010000091.1:0-7823 GCA_041622975.1 Thermoplasmatota archaeon | reverse complement strand
GGACCCCCCGGCCCCGAGTAAGCCCCATTCTGTTCCCCCACCACGGCTCACGCCGTGGGGGCTTGCGGCATTCTACTAATGCGTCACTCGGACTTGCACCGGGGGCACGTGGCACGTTTCATCAATTCCCACCGGGACGTCGCGGGCATCCCCGTTCATTCCATCCGATGGGCTGTGTCGTTGCTGCGCCCGTGCGGCCAGTCTCCCAGCCGCCCGTTTTCGGGCTCCCGTTCGCGGTGTGGGGACTTTCCTCAGCTACCCTTGCGGGTTACCGTCGGCCGCGCTGGGGCGAGGGGGTCCAAGGCGCCCGACGAAGGCTCGCTTCATGAGGCCACCGGCGCGGCTAAGAGGCAAGGCGACTGGCGGCGGCCGTGCGCGAAGCCCTGGAGACGTTCTACCGTAACCACCGAGTCGTCCGACCGCCCACGCAGCAGCCAGGCCCGGAAGTCCCCGTGGAGTTGGTTTGCTTCGACATGGACGGCGTCCTCATTGACGTTGGTTCATCCTGGGTGATGGTCCACGAGCACTTCGGCGTTACCAACAATGCTGGCTTGGCGGCCTACCTGAACGGTGAATTCGACGACGCGGAGTTCATACGACGGGACACGGCCTTGTGGCTGGACAAGAAACCAGACTTGACACGGCGTGACTTGGCGGCTATTTTTGGCGAGCCGCCATTCATGGACGGCGTCGAGAGGACCATCACGACGCTGCAGGCGGAGGGAGTCGAATGTGCCATTGTGTCTGGGGGCGTAGATGTCATCGCCGAGGACATTGCCCGGCGCTTGAACATCCCCCACGTTGCCGCCAACGGCTTCACCTACCACGATGACGGGCGCCTTACTGGGGAAGGCGTGGTCAAAACGCCCCTCAATGACAAGGCCGCACCGGTCTTGGAATTCGCCCGCGAGTTGGATATTCCCCTGGAACGCGTGCTCTCCATCGGCAACAGCATGCCGGATGTCTCCATGTTTGACGTCACGGGCCGCTCCATCGCATTCCACCCGGAGGATGACTACACCCGTAACCACGCCACTTGGACCATTGAAGACGGGCCGCTCGATCAGATGCTGCCCCTCGTATTGGAGCCTGGACGACACCAGCCCTTGGTGGACTAGTCCGCGTCGGCACCCCTTACGGTCGCGGCCTCTTCGTCTCCCACTAACCGGCGCAACGCGTCGGTTTGGGTGTGCACTTGTGCATGGCACACGCGGCCATCTTGGTCGAAGGCCAAGACATGGACACCGTGATTTTCGTAGCGTTCGCCCGTTGTCAGGATGCCGGTATTGCGCCACTGCACAAACACAAGGTTGCGCTTCATGACCAGGTCTTCGACTTGGAATTCGACCTCGGCCAAACGATCGTGAACGACCCCCAGGTAGCGAGCCAGTGCATCGCGGTTGAGCGGCCCGATGAAGCCCTGTACATCGTAGACCACATCGTCGGCGCAGCGAGCCAACGCTTGGTCCGGCGACTGCCCAAGCGCCTGGATGAATTGGCGAGCCAGCGCGGGTATGTCCACGGCCATTGGAGGGAGCACGTGAACTTGAAACGGTCGGAAGGCCCAAGTGCCCATTCCAGGATGGCTCACCGGCCCCACGGGTGGCGTGGTGGCCAGTGGTACCATGAAAACGCTAATCGCCTGCGGCCTCGCCGCACTCATGCTTGCAATGCCGACGACTGCATCCACCTCGACCACGTACGAGGGATTCGTTGCTGGGTACACGCAGGGCGCCCGGACCGGTGCGGCCATCGAGGAGGCAACCCACCTGCACCCTGCCGGCTCCTCCTGCAGCCACGCCGTCACGTTCGAGTACCAGGCCGTTGGCGGTGACGTCTTCTTCAATCCCGTGTTGGGGCCAAGCGGCCACACATTCATCGTTGAGGGTGGCAAGGACTACATCAATCACTTCTATCTCTACGTTCGCGACACGGCCGGGAATACACTGGAAGAGTTCATTGAAGACGACGGCTGGGAACAAGGCAGCATCATCGGCATGCAAGGGGCATTCCCCATCATGCGGGCCACGCGAACGATTGAGCACTGTGGTGACTTGGAACTCGTCGTGGATGCGCACCGCGGCGCTGCCCCATACACGGTCACCGTAGAGAGTAGTTAGTCATGCGACCCTGGTTCCTCGTCGTTCTGTTGGCTGCAGCCACGGCGGCTGCCGTGCCGGCCCCGGTAGCCCCGGCCATGAACATCGGGGAGCCCCTCTCACCCTTCATCACGTTAGATGGCGAACAGTTGGCCTGGACCATGACGGAGGGCATTCGCAACATTCGCATGCCCTTGTCATCACAGCCTTGGTTTGCCGAACCAGGTGAGTCAATGCCAATCCACTGGTGGACGGGCAGCGACCCCGCATTGACTCAGACACCTTCGACCGTCGGAGACATGTCAGGCAGATTGATTCTCCGAGACGACCCCACTTGGTGGTATCCACTGGAGAACCTGACCCTCACTGGTGGCGGCGCACGTTACGTGGCCACGGCGACCATTCCCGAGGCGGCTACCGGGCTATACGACCTGGAAGTGACGGCGACCATGAATGGCGTTGTCACGACGGACCGGCAGCCCCGCGCCGTGCAAGTGTACAAGGAATACCCTGCTGAACTGAGAATCGCGCACTTGACCGACGTCCACATCGGCGGTGTGCGGAGTTTCGGCTATGACCCCGTCAGCGGCGGTGCGTGTACCAACAGGGATGCATGCCCCGGCGACCACAGTGGGGACGCCACCGAAGCAGACCCCTCGCACGCGGTCGGTTGGGCGAGGTACGCCAATGCGATTGCCGAAGTCAATCTCCTGCGCCCCGATGTGGTCGTCATCAGCGGCGACCTCGTGGGCCAATCCACGGAAGCCGAATTCATCGAGAGTCACCGCATGCTCCAACGGTTTGATGTGCCCACACTAGTAGGGTCCGGCAACCACGACAACTTCTACAACGGCCCATTGAACCTAGATGGCCAGGCCCTCCACTGGAAGTACTTTGGACCACTGCACTACTACCGGGACCTTGGAGACTACCGGTTCATCAGTGTCAACTCCTACGACTGGGGGGACTGCGTGGAATGCCAGGGGGGCATCCTGGGCACAACCGACGACCAACTCAAGGTCATCGACCAAGCAGCACCCGTCGGCGGTGCCGTGCCTCACGTGGAGGACCTGACGAAGAGGTACTTCTTGCACAGCAAGGGGACCATTGGACAAGCCCAAGCCGATTGGCTCCTGGACACGTGGACGCCAGACAAGGCACTGATTGTGTTTCAGCATCACAACATGTTCGAGGAATCCGTGAACCACGGCTTCCGGGAGAAGCATGAATTCCGCCGGCTGCTCACGGGTGAATCCGGCGACTGGGCACAAAACCCGGTCCTGTTGAACCTGGCCGGCCACACCCACTGGGACGAAGTTGTCACGGTCGACCCCCGGACCGGTTCGGACAATACCACGTGGATTACCACCACAAGTACCGGCAGCCAATTCCGGCACAAGCCCAACGCATACAAGGAATACCACCCTGACAACGCACCCCTGGGTGGGGAAGACCCGCCACCCAAATCAAACCCTGATCAGGCTCGTATCTATGGGCACTGGGGCTACCGGAACCTCCGCGTTGATACCACGACGGTAACCGATTTTGGATACCAGTACCACGTCCCCGGGACCGGCTTCACGGGATACGGCGAACACCTCATCAGCCAATCCACGGGCAATTTGACGCGCAGTGGCGTCGTCATCAGCGACGATGCAATCACTTGGACCACCACGCTGGCAAATGCAGCCGATACGACGCTCGACCAACGAGTGGTCGTGGCCCTTGATCGCGAGGGGTACGCGCCGGAAGGCGCTCAGGTCCTCGGCTCCAAGGACGGGACGACTCGGTACGAATTGGAGCGCCCGGTCGCGCCCGGCGACAACGTGCAAGTCGTACCGATTGTCGACATTCAGGACCCGGAGATTTTCTGGGACCCACCATTTTGCGTGGCCGACTGGCATGAATGGAACGCGACGGCCACCGACAACAGTGGTCATGTCAACGTAACCTTCCGGGTCGATGGCTCGCTTAGCACCAATTGGACCCCAGTAGGCGAAGGCTTGGCCCAGGTAGTGGCCACGGCCGCCGACTCAGCAGGCAACTTGGCCCAAATCTTGGCAGCGGTCCATTATGACACCATCCCTGCCCGTCTGGCACTTGACTGGGGTGACGGTATCGCTAGCGGCACGGTTGCGGATGCATCCTGCGGACAACCTCACGCCGCCACCTTGGCTTTGAACGGCGAAAACATCGCGTTCCCCTTGCCGGGCGATTGGAGCCTTCCCCTGGACCTACCACCCGGGCGCCATGTACTGACGCTTTCTCACAATGACATCCACGGCCGAGTTAGTGAGATGTCCAAGACATTCATCGTGCGGATTCCACCCGCAATCATCGCCGATACACCCCCACCTATTGACCAAACTACGTCCGGGGTCCTGCATGTCCCAGTGCAAGTCGAGGGCCTAACCCAGCCCGCCGTCACTGCCAAGGCCTGGGGCCAAACCGTCACCCTAACTGGCTCACAGAACCGATTCTCGATTCCATTCCCACTCGGGCTGACCCCGGGAGAGCACAAGATCCTCATTGAAGCGGACGACGGGGAGCGGAGCATCGCGAGGGAGGTTCCGATTACCGTGCACGGCATCCCCGGGATTCCATATCAAACATCCAATGGTATCCGGGCAAGTCAGGCCACGGACATCATGACGCCCGATGGCCCGCGTTCCTTGGCTCCAGGTGTCAATCCCGGCAACCATGCCTGGATTGCGGTGCCCATTCCCGGCCCATCCCTAGCAGTCAGCGAGGGCGCCACGGTGAATGTGCAAATTCCATTCACGTTCGATACGCCGGCCAGGGTAACGGTGCACGGCCGCGACGCCACGTGGACCGGCATGGAACAAGGAATCGCAGAGGGAGCCGCAGCGGCAACAGTGAGCCTCACGGCCCCATCCACACCGGGCACACACGTGGAAACGATCATTGTATTAGCAGGCCCCACCCACGGCCAGCGGACCGGCTACGCGGTCCAAGTGACACTCAACGTGCAGGACACCACGCCGCCACGCGTTACACTGCACGCACCCGAGTGCATCGGTGGCCCCACACATGTGGCCGTCCACATTGCAGATAGTAGCAACACTTCCCTCGTTTTGGATGCCGTTCCCGGTGCCATGGTCGACCGCATCGTTACACCGCCCGCCGCGTACGTCGGAGTACAACGCATCAAGGCGTTTGCCGAAGATTCTGCCGGCAACAGGGGCAAGGCAGAACTCGACATCTTGGTTGACCAGGCAGCACCCAGCATCACGGCATTCGCAGTGGACGTGAACGATGGTGTGCTGCGAGCGACGCATGCCGCGGAAGACCTCGGCTGCGGCCAATTATTCTCCGTTCTGCGCGTAAATGACGATGCATACGCATTGGACCTAGGCCAGCCTCTTGAAGTGCTGGTTGGCCCTGGGTCCCACGAGGTTCAACTGACGGTAAGTGACGGCTTCCGGAATGCCACGGCGGCTCGCTCCGTCGCCTGGTATCCGCCGCCGGAGGCGAACCTTGAGGTCGTAGATGGAGCGGTGAAGACCAGTTTCACGAATGTTAGCCAAGATGCCACAGCCCGCGTCGTCGTGCGGGACCGCATGACCCTCGACGTTCTCGTCGATGAAGAGGTCTCGACCACTGCCGACACGGTGCAGGTCCCCACAACAAAGCGTGGCGCCTACGTTTCCGTGACAGTCAAAGACGGTGATCAAACCACGAGCCGCCAGGTCATCATTCCACCCGAGACCGAACCTCCGGGCGCCGACGCCGCCGAGGGAGACGCGGCTGGGAGTGACGGGCGCGACGATTCGGGATCAGGCCAACTGGGCATGGATGATTCCCCGGGCACCAATGCTCCCATTCCGGCTGCTGGCGCGCTGGCGCTTGTGGCTGTGGGGCTCGCCGCCGCGGCTCGCTCGCGGTGGCGTTAAGGACCCCCGCTAAGTCGCTTGGCCGCATGCAGTTCACTGCCGTGACCCCCAAGCAGGCCAAAGCGGAGTTCGCCATCGTTGGCGTCACCACGAACAAGGACGGCGACCGAGCAGCGCCAGGCCTATCGGCATTTGGTTTGGCTGACCACGAGCACGCAAAGTGGCTCATCGAAAACAAGGACACTGCCCTAGGTGGATTGGGGCAATGCATCACGCTACCTGTCGGGACCATGGGCCTCTGTCTGGTAGGCCTAGGCAACCCAGAAAAACTCACCATGGAGAAACTGGGGACGGCGGCAAACAAGGCATTGAACGCTGTCAAGGCCATCGGCATCGGCGAGGCGATGACCACACTCGTTGCTGACTCAGGCATGGATGAGAAGGCCGCCGCGCGCGCCATTGTGGAAGGCTGCATCATCGGCCAACAGAAGTTTGACCAATGGCACGGCACCAACGGCGACGACGATGACGAACCCAAGGGCGTTGAGATCACCAAGGTCCAATTGGTTCACGACAAGCCCGTCGCAATTCGACCCACCGTCAAGAACGCCGCCGTCATGGGCGCCGCCACCAACGACGCCCGTTTGCTCGCTAACACGCCGGCCAACGTATGCACGCCACAATGGCTAGCCAATGAAGCCCGCAAGCGCGGCCGCAAGCACGGCTTCAAAGTCAGCGTCAAGGGTCGGGCCAGCCTCCTCAAGCAGGGCTACGGCGGCCTGTGCGGCGTTGGCCAAGGCAGCAGCAACGAAGAACAACTCATTGTCATGGATTACAATCCGTCTGGTGCCAAGAAGACCATCGTGGTCGTTGGTAAGGCGGTTACGTTCGACTCAGGTGGCATCAGCATCAAGCCGGGTAACCTGATGTGGGAAATGAAGTACGACAAGTGCGGCGGCTGCAACGTCGTCGCCCTCATGACCACGCTGAAGGACCTCGGCGTCAAGCACCGCGTCGTCGGCATTGTGCCCGCGGCAGAGAACATGCCAAGCGGCGATGCCCAGCGCCCCGGCGACATCATCACCACGAAGAAGGGCACAACCGTCGAAGTCCTCAATACGGATGCCGAGGGCCGGCTCATCTTGGCTGATGCAATCCACCACGGCACCACATTCGACCCAGTATGGATGTGCGACATGGCAACGCTGACCGGCGCCTGCGACTTTGCCGTTGGCTCCACGTACGTGGCAGTCATGAGCAAGGACGACGATCTCGCTGAATCGTTTGTGGCAGCCAGCAAGGCTGCGGGCGACAAGGCGTGGCGCCTGCCACAGGGCGAAGAATTCGACCAAGCCAACAAGGGCACGTACGCCGACCTCCAGAACATCAGCCTCACCAACAAGGCCGGAACGGCCATTGGCGGCTCATTTGTGGGCCACTTCGCCGGCGACGTCCCGTTCGCCCACCTGGACATTGCATCCAAGGCATGGACGAAGGGCGTCGATTACTTCGGCAACGGACCCACGGGCGCGGGCATGCGGATCGTCATCCAACGCATTTTGGATGAGTAGCCCCCACACGCACCCTACAGGACGCGGTACGTGATTGCCTGCTTCGCCGTCGTACCACCGCACTGAGCTAATTGGTGGACATCAATGGAAGATGTTCCCGGCCCGTTGACTGCCGCCCGCATGACGTGCCGTAGCCCACCGCTTGGCTCGAAGGGCGGACCCATAGTGCTAGTTACGGCACCATCCAAGATTTGGATTTGCGCTGCTGCATTACCGTCGTACCATATGGTCAGTTCAGCAAGACGCGACAACGCCACTCCCTGTTGATAATCGAGATGGAACGTCCAGTTGCAGACTGT
>JBFJXU010000090.1:0-7967 GCA_041622975.1 Thermoplasmatota archaeon | reverse complement strand
TGCCACACCAAGCCCTTGTCGCACCGCGCCCCAAGGGGAAGAACCGAAGTTGAGGTCAAGGCGACGAGTCCATGGGCCAGTATGACCACCGAGTTCATCCGACATCACGTGGAGGACTTTGCCCGCTGGAAGGATCATTTTGACGCGGACAAGGAGGCCAGGACAGCAGCCGGCTGCATTGCTGAACGTATCTTCAGGGATGTAGACGACCCCAATGCAGTCACCGTCCTCCTGGAGTGGACGAGCCCGGATGCAGCAAAGGCATTCACGAACGACCCCCGGCTTGCGCAAGCCATGAAGGACGCAGGCGTACAGGGCCCACCCGAAGTAGTGGCATTCATGGACCCGGCGGGCGACCTGTTACTGGCCTGAGCCATCACACCGACAACCCCATACATACAAGCCCTCACATACACCCACAGTGGACGTCAAGGCGCTGCGGGACACACTTCATGATTTACCCCAGCGCCCCGTAGGACGGAGCCACCCCCGCAATGTGGTGCACCGCGTCAAGCGCGGCATCGACTTCATCGGCCACGCCCGGCCATCGTCGGCGCGGTTTTTCGCCGCGATTAACCCATACCCCAAGCCATTCCGGCACACCCGCTTCCGCACCGAGGACGGCGTTGCGATTGCAGCATGGATTGCCCCAGGCGCACAGGACGCCCCATTTGCGATGGTGGTTGTCCCAGGCATGTTCAGCACCAAAGACGACACCATCCACAAGTCTCGGGCCATCCACATCAACCGTCACTGGAAAATTCCCGTCATCTGCATCGACCAACGGGCCTTCGGCGAATCCACCGGCATCGCCACTGCAGGGTGGAAAGAAGCCCTCGACATCCACGGCGCAGCCCGCTTCCTGGCCAAGGAATCCGGCGTTGAACGCATCGCCGTCATGAGCGAGAGTCTCGGCGGTGCCGCCGCCCTCAATGCCGTGGCCCACGACTGTGAATCGGGCACTAACCTCCTCACTGGCGGGACCCTCACTTGGAGCGCATTCGTGGACGCCCGCGACGCCGTGGCATACATCACAGCCCGACCGCCCAAGACCCACCCATTCTACTGGCAATGGGCCGGCTTCCGTCGCCTGCTCGCATACCGGAGCCACGGCGGTTACAAGGCATTCGACACCTATCTCGCCGACGCTGCCCGCGTCAACGGCCTACGCGACGTGGATGAACTCTACGACCTGGCCAATCCCAAGTGGAAGGTATCCATGATGCACCACGACGTCTTGTGCGTCCACGCCACCGACGACCCTGTGGTCCCCGTCCGCCACGCGCGCCGCATGGAGCGCTACGCCCGCGACCAGGAGAACATCGCAGTCCTCATCACGGATTGGGGCAGTCACACCGGGTTCGAATCCATGGACCCCTGGTGGTTCTGGGAAGTCACCCGGCGCTTCTACGGCGCCGTGAACGGCATGGATTTACCCAATCTCCGAGACTGAAGCGTTTTATCAAGGGCCCCGGTCGCCGCTGCCAACCCCATAGGAGGAAGGCCCCACCGCCATCGTAAGGGTGCGGCCGCGTACATGCCAAAGAAACAAGACAACCAGCCCGCAGTGGACCTCAAAGCCACCTTCGCGGACCTCAAACTCAGCCAGGACACCCTCACCCGACTCGACCGCATCGGCTTCGAGCACCCCACCCCCATTCAAGAGAAGACCATCCCCCTCCTTCTCAAGGGAAAAGACGTCATTGGCCAGGCGCGAACAGGCACCGGCAAGACCGCCGCCTTCGGCCTGCCGATCATTGAGACCTACGACCCCAGCCTGCCCCACGTACAGGCACTCATTCTCGCCCCTACTCGTGAACTCGCCATCCAGATTGAGGAAGAACTGCTCAACCTCGCCGGCGAACGGGACTTCACCACGGTGTGCCTCTACGGTGGCGCATCCATCGAACCGCAGCAAAAGGCCCTCAAGAAGGGCGTCCACGTGGTCGTGGGAACCCCCGGCCGCATCATGGACCACATGGAGCGCGGCAACCTCGACCTCACCGACACCAAGTTGATTGTGCTTGACGAGGCCGACCGCATGCTCGACATGGGCTTCATCGAGGACGTCGAATGGATTCTGCGCCGCATGCCCGGCAAGCACCACCGGCAAACCCTGCTTTTCTCGGCGACCATGCCGGACGAAATCAAGAACCTCACCAACCGGTTCATGGTCAAGCCGGCCTTCATTCGGGTGAGCGCCGACGAACTGACCGTCCCCGACATCGAACAAGTCTACTACCCCGTAGGCCGCAAGAACAAGTTGTGGGCCCTCACCCGCGTTCTAGACAACGACAAAGACGTGGACCTCGCCATCATCTTCTGCGCCACCAAGCGCATGTGCGACCGACTCCGCGACGACCTCAAGAACATGGGATTCGCTGCCGAAGCCCTCCACGGCGACTTGCCTCAAGTCAAGCGTGAAAAAGTCCTGGAACGCTTCGACAAAGGCGATGTGAAAGTCCTCATCGCCACCGACGTCGCCGCTCGTGGCCTCGACATCAATCGCATCACGCACGTCATCAACTACGACCTTCCCGACCAGGAACCCGAAGTGTACGTGCACCGCATCGGCCGCACTGGGCGCGCTGGCCGGAAGGGCAAATCCATCTCCTTCGTTGGCCTTGATGACAAGCCCGTCCTCAAGCGCATCGAGATGCTCATTGGGCGCGAAATCGCCGAAGGTGAACCACCGTCGGGCAAGGAGCGCATCCGCCGCCGCATCGACTGGGACGAACTGGCCGACAAATTCGGCTTCGTCCACATCAAAGTTGACGCAGGCAAGGACGTCGGCCTCACGCCATTCAAGGTCCACCGCATCGTCAGCGACGCCACCCGCCTGGACGACCACGCCATCCGCGACATCCAAGTCGCCGACAGCGAAACCACGTTCGCCGTCCCCAAGGACCGCGCAGCCGGCGCCAAGGATGCCTTCAAGCGAGCATCCAAGGGGCGAATCAAGGGCAGTTTCATCGAACGCCAAACAACCGTCCGCGAAGCGTGACCTGGCACCGGCACGCCTGGCGCGTCCATCTGGGCCATCCCCGGCCCCGCATGCACCCCCGCGTGGCCGAAGAAATCCGCCTCCCAACGTGGAGTTACGAAGCCCGTGAGCGCGGCGAACTCGTGTTTGCCCGCGCCACCGCGGACATCCAAGGAAGGCCCGCCACCACGCGCCTCTACCTCCCCATGGCCGGCGACACTGCCAACATCGAAGTCGCGGTCAAGGGCCCAGTTGAACACCCAATCCTCGCCGACCTCGTCGCCGAAGCGGAGGCATTGTTGATTCTACTTGGCTGCCCACACGCCGGAGCCGTCTACGACGGCGTCAAGGTCACCAGAAAATAGCGTCCGCCACCTGCGGCATCCCCCCAGCATCGACAATGGCCGGCAGGTGAGACGACCCCGACGTAATGGAATCGGGCCACGCCGTCCGGGCACTCAGCCGACGACCAAAGTGGCTGCCATCCCAGCTTCGAAATGGCCCGGAATGTAGCAACCAATGACGTACTCGCCCGGCTCAGGGGCAATGAAGGCACCTCGGTCACGAGACCCCGCTTGAGCGTGGAGGTGAAAGTCGAGGCCCTTGATGCTGAATTCATGCTCCAAGTCGCCGTTGTTCGTGAAATTGATTCCCACCCGTTGCCCCGACAGAACCTCAACGCGAGGTGGCGTGAAACGCATTTCACTGGGAACCCCCGCGGTGACATTGATGATGATATCCTCGGCGCCCGTAATCGCGAGGTTACCCGCGCTTCCGTCTGAAGGGTGATGAGGGTCTCCATCTCCGTGATGACCACCGCCCGGATGGTCATCGACAGGGGGATTGATGCACCCGGATAGCGATGCAAGGCCCAGCACGATGAACGCGATTGACGACGGGGTGACTAGTCGCCGCATACGTCGGGGCCATCCCCGCGGCGTAATAGTAGTCCTCCGGTCAACCTAAGCGGATTGAGCCAAGCAACCAGCGTCGCCACACAAACAAGTTTTTGCAGCGTCCCTGCACTAGGTCAATGCGTGTGGACATGGAACTGGTACGCGACGGTCGCCACGATTGCATGGCTCCTCGCATGGGCGTTTGCTGCATTCATCTTCGCCGCAAGTAGGCGGCGGACACAAGACCGCCGCCTCGCCGCCCTCATTTTCGTGGAAGGAGCCAGCCTGACCGCGGGGGCCGGGCTGCTTTTCTTCACGACCGATTTGCGCGTCGCCCATGGCTTGCAGGCAGTTTTCCAATCATCCCTGATGGCAACGCCGTGGTTGTACCTGCGCTTCATCGCCACGCTCAATTCCCGGTTGAGTCGGTGGTTGCGCAACGGCATCGTTGACGCCGGGCTCATCGCTGGCGCAATCGCGAGCGTCGTCCTTGTCATGGCAAAGCCACACTGGTTCTTCACCGGCTTCAAGGAGACCTTCTACGCGCCCCTGGACGCCGAGTTAGGACCACTCATGTTGCCCGCTGTTGCCCTCGGTGGCCTCGTGGGAGTCTTTGGCCTCATCGTTGCCATCGACCTCTACCGAACATCGACCGGGCCGGCCAAGCGCCGCGCACGCTCATTCCTCATCGCATTCGGCATCCGAGATGGTGGCATCATCGCAGTACTGGGAATTGCGCCCCTCGTTGTGCCCCTGCCACCCACTGGCCAGTGGACCGATTTGATTTTCGTGTGGGGCACCTCCATCACGACTACGATCGCCCTTGGCGTGGCCACGCATGGCATCCTGCAAGCGCAGTTGTTTGACCTGGAAGTGCGCATCAAGGAAGGCGTCGGACGAGCTTCCGTGGTCGGCATCTTCGCTTTGATTACCGTCATTCTCAGCGAAGCCCTCGAAACGACCCTGGCCCGTGACGCCAACGCAGTCATTTCCATCGCAGCAGGCGTCGTGGCCGCAGTCCTCCTGCGCGGCGTGGCGATGCGCCTCATTGACCGCTGGATGCCCGATGTGGAATCCGAGGAGCGCCTTGCCACAAGACGCCATGAAGTGTACCTAGCTGCATACCAAGGCGCCATGGAGGACGGCGAGATCTCCAGCATCGAACACACCGTCTTGGACCGAGTGCGAGACTCCCTTGGCCTGAGCGTGGATGACGCAAAGCGGATTGTTGCCGGGGCACGCTTGAGCGCATAGCGTCACGTCTTTCGTGGCCCACCGCCCCCTCCAAAAACCCCCATTGACTCAACCCATGCGTGCCTCGTGCTCACGTCACCGTGATCGGCAAAGACAAGTCTGGCGTCATTGCTCGCATCTGCAGTTTCTTGTTTGAATGTGGAGGCAACATTGAGGAATTGGACCAGCACGTGACGCGGGGCCAGTTCTCCATGCACCTGGAGGTGTCTTGGCCCCACACGGGCCACACAACCGCAGACATGCAGGCAGGGTTGGAGGCCTTGGGCGCGGAACTGGACATGGACATCGTGTTCCGCGAGGATGGCGCGGGCAAGCGCCGGCTCGGCATCCTGGTGACCCGCGAGGAGCACGCTCCCCGCGCCGTTTTGGACGCCGTCCGGGCGGGCGACGTGGACGCCGATGCCGTCGTCATGATTGGCAATCACCCGGACTTGGCGCCATTAGCCAAGGAATTCGAGGTGCCGTTCCACCACGTGCCGGATGCCAACAAGAAGCAACACGAACAAGGCATGCTCGATTTGCTAGCCGACTACCAGGTGGACGTGGTGGTGTTGGCGCGGTACATGCGCATTCTGTCGCCCGACTTCGTATGGCGGTTCCCGCACCGCATTGTCAACATCCACCCCAGTCTGTTGCCGGCTTTCCCCGGCGCCGTCCCATACCGCCAAGCCCTGGAGCGCGGTGTGCGCGTGGCGGGCGTGACGAGTCACTTGGTGACGACGGACCTGGATCAAGGCCCCATCCTGCATCAGGAAGCGTTCCCCATCACTCACGAAGACGACATCAAATCCGTGGTCGCTAAGGGGCAGGCCTTGGAGTCAAAGGCGCTTGTCGAGGGTCTTCGTCTCGTCGTGGAGGACCACGTGGAAGTGGGCTGGGGCCGCACCTGGCTCAAGGAACGCGGCGATTGACCCAGGACGAAACCCTTTGAACCTAGGCCCCGGTGGAAGACCTGGGATGCACATTGGCCTTTGATCGCCGCTCCATGGTGTTACCGGATGGTTCCCGCTTCGAGGAACGAACCATCGTAACGAGTGGCGACTGCATTCTCGGTAACCACGTAGAGATGGCTTTCGGCGTCAAAACTGACGGCCGCATCTTTGCCGGCCAAGGCGTGGAGCTAGACGGCAGCGTGGAAGGAGACGGCGACGTACGCCTCGACAAGTCATGCCACGTGGAAGGCGATTTGCGCGCCGGCGGCAACGTGTACCTCGGTGAACGTTCCTTCGTGAAAGGCGACCTAGCCCTAGACGGCGACCTAGACGTGGGCGACGACGTCAAAATCGGCGGCGCGCTTCTTGCCAAGGGCTGGGTGAACAAACGGAGCCCCGTGCCCGTCGTCATTTACATCTTCATTTACCTCCTCGAACTCCTTCGACTCGGCCAATCCGAGGAAGTGGAACGAATCCTCGCCGAACTCGAAGAAGCCGAGGACGAGGACGACATCCAGATCAGCGAAGTGTTCGCCTTCGTGCCTGATGGCTCCAAGATCGGCTTGCAAGAGTCCATCATCAAGGGCGGACTCCAATGCGGTAAGGACGTCCACATCCTGGGCAACCTGCGCGTCCACGGGGACGTGCGCTTCGACGGCGACGTCCATGTTTACGGCGCCTTGCGCGCGGAAGGCAACGTGACACTCGGCAAAGGCAGCGAAGTCCAAGGCGAATTGTCGGCTGGCGGCAATGTCACGGTCGGCGAAGACTGCCAAGTGCTCGGCGACCTCAAGGCCGACGCTGTCACCATGTACCCCTCTGCCAGCGTGGACGGCAAGGTGCTCGCTGAATCGGGCGTCACGTTCCGGACTGCGGAACAAGACGAAGCGGAAGAAGTGGCGGTCGCGCACGTAGAGGCCGACGAAGGCAAGGCCGCCGACCTCGTGGACTTGCTGGGCTAATCAGGCCGCGTCGCTGACCCCCTTGTTGGATTAGCGCTTGGCGTACCAGACTTCCTCGTGGCCCTTGGATTGTAAGTGCCCAACGATGCCCTTACCCTCCAATTCGTGCAGTTCCTTGTCCAAGCGCTTCTTGGGCTCGTGTAATTCCTTACTCAACCGTTGGAGGCTATGGCCAGCCGAGGGGCTGGTTGCACCTACTTGGACGAGTCCTTCGTACACTTCCCTGAGTTCCTTTTTCATTCCGGGGAGCCCGGAGGCCACGCCGGCGTCGTCATCGTACGTCATGCTATCCCCTCCTGACTGGTGCTCCGGGTGTCTTGGAAGCGCCGCAAAGTGGCCAGGCCCCGTGGGGGAAGATTGTCCACCACCTTCAAGAAGCACGTCGCCTCGCCGGGCACCGAAGAGCCATGGCTGTCGAGATTGAATCCACTCCTGCCTTCGTCCAGGCCACCTACGAAAAGATGCGCGAGCGCCTCGCCGTCATCCGGGAACGCCTTGGACGCCCCCTGACCTTGGCCGAGAAGATTCTCTACGGTCACCTCGACGACCCCGCCAACGCGGACCTGACCCGCCAGAAGGCGTACCTGGATCTGCGCCCCGACCGCATCACCATGCAGGATGCCACGGCCCAGATGGCTATGCTGCAGTTCCTCACCACCGGCAAGCCCTCCACGGCCGTGCCTACTACCATCCACGCAGACCACCTCATTGCCGCCAAGGTGGGCGCCGGACCTGACCTAGATGCAGCTAACACCACCAACGCCGAGGTGTACGAATTCCTACGCACTGCTGCGGCCAAGACCGGCTGCGGTTTCTGGAAGCCCGGCGCTGGCATCATCCACCAAGTGGCCCTCGAGCAGTACGGCTTCCCGGGCCAGATGATCATCGGCACCGACAGCCACACACCCAACGGCGGCGGCCTGTGTCAATGGGCCAGCGG
>JBFJXU010000089.1:0-8060 GCA_041622975.1 Thermoplasmatota archaeon | reverse complement strand
GTGGGCCCGATGTGGCCCTCATCCTGGTAGCCGGACCGACCCGTGGCGCTGGCGGACGCGCCGTCACTCGACGCGTCGTGGACCGCGTACAGCGGGACGGCCACGCCGTGACCCAAGACGTTGAGAAAGCCGACGCCGTCGTGGCCCTGTTTGATGGCACCGTGGAACCGGAAGCAACGGCGCTTGCAGCGTCCATCCATGCATCAGGCAAACCCACGTTGGCAATCCTTGGCCCGGGCACGCCGCCGCTCGCGGACCCCGTCCGGCGCGTGTTCACACAGGTCTCGGACGCCGACAAGCCCGAAGACATGGACCACGCCTTGGGCAAGTTCTACCCCTTGGTGCAGCCCTTTGCCGGCCGCCTGGTGCGCGACTTGGTGCCAGAACTCGTGCAGGAGTCCGGCCACCGCCTGCAGTTCCGGTCCCTTGAGTCCCATGAGCGGCCGCGCCACTTGAAGCGAAAACTCGCTAGTGAAGCCAAGGACCTGGAAAGGGCAGACCCAGGCGCCGAGAAAGAGGAAATCGCCGACGTTCTGGAGACCCTGGAGGCCCTCATCCGGGAACGGGGTTACGACCGCGAAGCGCTGCGGCAAGTGAAGGCGGGCAAAGCCAAGCGCCGCGGCACGTTCGAGAAGTGCTTCATCGTAGACGATACGCCGGTTGCGCCCGCCGCCTCACAGGAACCACGCGTGTCAGTTGAGGAAGTGACGGCGGAACTGCCAGACGAACCAATGGAACGGTCCCGCCAGCAAGCACCTCGCGCCTCGGAGCCGCGCCGCGCCGACCCCCTGACCCAGCTGCCACAGGGCCCGCCCCTGGACCCCCAATATGACGGCCCAGTGTGGAACGCCGACGATCCCGCGCCGCAGGAAGAAGAGGAGGACGTGTACGTGGAACGCATCAAGGCCCCGCACGAACGGGAAAAGCAACCGCCCCGCCGCCTCTTCTGATGAACTGGGCCCAGACGCCGCTGTTCCTGAGTCCAATGGTGGATGTCACGGACGCGGCGTTCCGTTCCCTCGCCGCGGAGTGGGGCGCCGATGTCACGTGCAGCGAAATGGTGGGTGCTGCCGGCCTTGCCCATGAACATGAGCGGTCTTGGCACATGGCGACTCCTTGGCCCGGCGAAGCACCCTACGGCGTGCAAATCATGGGTGGCGACGAGGAGACCATTGCCGCCGCCGCGCGGCTCATCTGCGAACGCCTCGATGTAGACTTCATTGACATCAACCTAGGCTGTCCCAGCCCCAAGATCCTGGCAGCATGCGCAGGGGCATTCCTGCTACGCGACCCACCGAAGGCAGGGCGCATTGTCGCCGCAGCGGTGGAAGCAAGCGACGTCCCCGTCTCCGTGAAGGCTCGGCTAGGTCACGACGACGACCACCGCACCTACCTTGCCGTAGCCGACGAGGTTCAAGCCGCCGGCGCTAAGTGGATGACCCTGCACGGCCGAACCGTCGTCCAAGGGTACTCGGGCAAGGCCGATTGGAGCGCAATCGAACGCCTCGTGGACCATGCGGACATTCCAGTCGTCGGCAACGGCGACGTCCGCGATGGGGCTACAGCGGTGGCCATGCGCGAACAAACGGGTTGCCAGGGCATCTTCATCGGCCGGGCCGCCATGAACGACCCCACCTGTTTCCAGCGACTCCGAGCAGCGCTCAATGGCAGGGAGGAGAATGCAAGCCCGGACCTGCACACACGCGTGGCTTTGTTCGAGGAATACGCCCAGCGAGCCACCAGCATCGGGTACAATGTGGCCCACCTGAAGCGGCAAGCCAACCGGTTCATCACGGGCGTCCCCGGTGCCAAGCAGGCCCGCGTGGCCATTCAGAATGCCGCCGACGAGGACGAGTTGCACCAACTCCTGCGGTCGCATGCGGCCCCACGGGCAGCCTAAAGTCGAAGGGCCAAACCCCTTTGCACGGCGCCCATCTGCCAACTGCATGCTCGTAGCCTGGGATGACACGGATGGGCCCGACGGGGGCTGCACCACGAGCCTCGTCCCAGAGGTGCTGGCGGCCCTGCCCGAATACGTGTTACTGGACTATCCCCGGCTGGTTCGCCTATGCCCGGATGTTCCCTGGAAAACCCGTGGCAACGGCGCCGTTTGCCTCCGTCTTGGTTTGCCGGCCGGCGACGGTGAGGCAGTCCAAGTGGGTGAATGGGACGGCCACAAGGTTTGGGCCTACCCGGGGGGCGTGGATGCGCCAGGCGACGAGAGCGTCCTTGCGCGAGTGTGGCAAGTGGTCGCGGAGAACGCTGCGGGCAGCGCCGCACCAGGCGTCGCCGTGTTCAATGAAGCCCCTCACAGGCGAGCGTACTGGTCCGCCGTGCAGCGCGTCCTGTCGCCGGCGGCGTTACCCAAACTTGCCTTGTCGCATGCAACCGGCGACCGTCGAGCCCTCATCGGCTGCCTCGGAGCGGCCGCCTGGCATGCACCCCGAGCCACGTACGAATGGATTGCCTACCGACAACCGGGTAATGTTGGTTCGCCGCGCCAAGTAGACACAGGCGCCCTGGAGACGGTAGACGACGAAATCGAGGGCTGCTTCCACACTTATGATGCGGAAAGCGGCGTGGTGTGCACGATTCCCAACACGCCATGCCCGGTGCTGGCAGGAATCCGCGGGCGCCAGGCGGAGCCCCTTCTTGCCCTCCGCCATCGTCTGCACGGCGAAACCCCGCGAGGCTGGTTCATCTGGCGCACCAACCACGCCAGCGGCGACCACGTCATGGATGTGGACCGGCTAGCGGAGGCCCCCACGGGCACAACCATCTCGGTGGACCTCACCGTGGATGCACTACCGATTAATCGCGTGGGGGGTCACGTGTTCGTCGGGTGCAAACACGAATCCGGGGCACCCGTGACGCTGGCCGCGTTTGAGCCCACGAAGGGCTTCCGCGACGTGGTTCGCGCCTTGCGCCCAGGCGACCATGTGTGCGCCGTGGGGTCACTGCGCCGCGACCCAGACGCCACCATTCACCTGGAACGCCTCGAAGTCCTCAGCCTCGTCCAAGTATCCGAGAAGGCGGACAACCCCGTGTGCCCGTCGTGTCGCGGTTCCATGAAGAGTCGCGGTCGCGGCAGTGGCTTCCGATGCCCCCGCTGCCACGAAAGAGCCCCCCTGGAAGCCGCCACGTGGATCACGGAGGAACGGGGCATCGAGACCGGTTGGTACGAGGTCCCCGTCATGGCCCGGCGACACCTGCACAGGCCCGTGGTGTGGGATCTTGCCCCGTCCGTATTATCAATATAGGTCCCAGGGATGCGTTACTCGTCGACGATTGGTCGACGGGGCCGCCCAAAGGGACGCGTGGTGGTAGACTGCAGGGCGGCCCCGCCTTCCCCATCGTAACATTGGCCGCGCCTGCGACGGGCCCTACATTCCCCAGAATCGCTCGACCTTGCGCTTGATGCGGGCGAATTCCTCGAGGCATTCCCGTTCATCGGTGCCCAAGTTTCCCTTGTGTAGGAGGTACTTGGCGTCGCCACCGGGCATATCGAGGTAGAGGAGGTCACCTTCCTTGATTTGGCGGCCCAGGGTTGGTCCTGGTACGGAGAGAGCGACTTCGTCGCCCATGGATGCCTTGGTGACGGTCTGCGATTCCTTCTGGATGCTGCGGATTCTGCCAATGGTTTTGCCATCGCCGCGGACAATGGCGCGGCCGGGGGCGAGGTTGCCGGCTAGGACGCGCACGCCGAACACGGCGGGGTCCCGCTGTCGGAACGAGCACCCATCGAGGAAGAGCATCTTGGCGGGGTGCATGCGCTCTTCCCGTTGGGCGTCATCGAGTTCCTTCTTCTTCTCATCCAGCCACGCTTGGTAATTCTCCATGAGGGAGTAGATGACGCGGTCGTGGAACACGGGGAGTTCATTGTCGTGGGCAGTCTTCTCCACTTCGGGCAGCATTTTGACACAGAAGCCCAATACCACGCGGTACAGGGGGTCGGTCATGGTGGCTGCTTCCATGACGTCCCTGCGGCTAATGTCGCCGACGCCGGCCCTTCGAATGGGGATTCCTTGCTCCTTGAGTTCTCCAGCTAGGGCTTCGAGAGAGCCGATGGTGTCGGCCTTGATCATGACGCCCTTGTCACCCAACGGGATGTTGATGCGGCTGGCGGCTTCGACGGCTTCCCACGCTTCTTCTTCATTGTCATCGCGCAGGACGCGTAGGGGCGCGCCGCTCACCACGTCCTCGACGCCGGGACAAACCAGTTTGATGCCGGCTGCTGCGATGACTTCATCGGCGTCCTCGAAGGCCTTGCGGGCGTCGCGCATATCGTCGTTGGGGGACGGCTTGAGCAAAGCACGGATCGTGGTCTCGACGGGGCGATCCTGGGTTCCGAGTAGGATGCGGTCGCCCTTCTCGATTTTGCCAGCGTACAGGACAACGTCGAGGGTTTGGCCAAGGCCCTTGTCTTCCTTGACTTCTAGGACCGTGCCTTCGCCTGGCAAATCGCTGTCGGATTCGAGTCGTTGCTCGAGGAATTTCTGCGCCAAGCCGACCAGCATGGCGAGCAAGTCGGGGATGCCTTCCCCGGTGATGGCACTGGTGGGCACCAAGGCGATTTCCTTGGTGAAATCGGAGACGCGGTCGTAACGCTCGGCGGGCAGGCCCTGGTCGTAGAACGCGGCAATGAGTTCGTACCACCTCTCGTCGAAGCGAGCAATGGTGCTCGCATCCTGCTTGTTGACGTTGAGGATGAAGGGCGCATCCTCCGCAGTCTTCCAGCCTTGGATGCGGTCAATCTTGTTGACTGCGACGACGAAGGGGGTCTTGGCGCGCTTGAGGATGTTGATGGATTCAATGGTCTGCGGTTTGAAGCCCTCATTGAGGTCCACGACGAGTACGGCGATATCGGCAAGTTGCCCGCCGCGGCTGCGCAGGCTACTGAAGGCGTGGTGGCCGGGCGTGTCAATGCACAGCAAGCCAGGCACACCGAACTTCTTGCCGGCAAGCAGCGGCCCCGCGCGCTCGAAGATTGTGGCAAGGGGCACTTCACTGGCGCCGATGTGTTGTGTGATTGCACCAGCTTCCCGGTCGAATACTTTGGAGCCTCGGATGCGGTCGAGGATGCTGGTTTTGCCGTGGTCCACGTGGCCGAGAACGCTCACAATGGGGTGGCGTTGGTAAGATGTCTCACTCTTTGCTTCCAGGGCGCCAATGGCAGCGTCTGCGTCGCCACCTGATTCCTTGGCTGCTTCGCGGGCGGCGGCGGCCTTAGCGCGGGCTTCCTCCGAGACTTCGATGGTTGGTTCTTCCTCGGCCTCTTCATCGTCTGCGTCGTCGTCCGAGCCGTCCGTCGCTGGTTCCTCGGCCTCTGGCGCGGTGGATACTTCCTCGGCGGCATCCGTCGAACCGCCCTCGGGTGCCTCTTCGTCGAAGTACTCCGCGAACTCGGCTTCCAGTTCGGCGGCCATCTCGTCGGCGAGGCGCTCTTCCTCGGTGCGGTCGTCAGTCATATTGACTCCGCCGACAGGGGGCCCTTATATGCGCGTTTTGGGGGGTAACAGCAAGCCAGTCTGCGCCGATGCCGCAAACCCAGCGCTTTTGTTCGGCTTGGAAGGTGTCGTCCGGTGAACACCGTTGGTGGTGGAATGGCCAATCATTCAGACGTATCGGCCATGGCCGTTGAATCACCCGGATTCCGTGTCATGTTGGGCGTGGTTGCCCTCGTATTTCTGTCGCTTTTCGGCTTGACTCTCGTCACGTGGTACCTGGCGGTACGGCCAAGCGTTCCCTACGGCATGTTGGCGGTCCTGGCGGGCCTAGCCGCCGTGTTCTCCCCTGCACCCCTCATCCTGTTGCCCGCCATGTTGAGACTTGGCTACGAGCGGCAAGCAGAATCCCATGGTCCTTGGCTCAACATCGGCATGGCGAGCATTGCAGGCGCTATGGTGGCGGGCATGGTGGTGGCGGCGTTAGGCCTCATGACCAACGGCGAGGCCTTGGAATCATTCAGCATGCTGGAAGGAACCGCCGGGCCCACTGCGTTGCTGGTGTTGGGCCTCGTCGGCAGCGCCGTGTTCACCCTCGGAGTAGTCGCCTTGATTCAATCCCTGTTTGTGCGGAGGGAACACATCCCCGCACATATGGTCGGGCGGCCTCGCCCCGGCTACGGGCTCCACTTTGGCTATGGGATCCTCTACGTCGCCGCCGGCGTGGGAATCTCCGGGCCACTTCTTGCCGGCGCCATACAAGGCGCGGCCGCCGCGAGTCCAATGGGGCCGTACGTCGTGGCCATGTTGTTCATCGAAGTCCTCGTTCTCGGCCTAATGGTAGGCTGCATCTTCGCCCACCGGCCCAGTGACTCGCCTCGCGTCGCGCCGTGGACGGCGCCCAGTCGTATGCGATTGTCTTTCTCAACATACCAAGTGGTCGCTGGCTTCCTGCTTCTGATGGTTGCATTCGAACCCGATTGGTTCCTCGACGCATTCCTCCCGGAGGCACCCTGATGATGAACCCCAGCGTTGCCAGGGTGCTCAAAGCCAGTGCATGGGGGTTGCTCCTCGTGCAGGGCTTCCACATGTTCGAGCATACGTTGCAGCAATTCCAGCACTTCGGCGGGTGGTTCCTCGTGGACGGTCACACCAACGGGCTCCTCGGTGACTTCGTGGACTTCGAGTGGCTCCACTTCGTGTTCAACTACCTGCTTTGGGGCTTCAGGTTCACGTTGATGATCGTGTTTGCCGCCATGCCTGCATTCTGGGTCACCACGCCAGGCTGGATCCGCAGTACGTTCCTAGTCGGTTGCGTCGTGCAGACATATCACGCCCTCGAACACATGATTCGCATGCACATCTGGATTACCACGGGCGTCGTGGACACGCGTGGCATCTTCGGGCACATCGAATTCCTCGCCACGCCCAAGGACACACTGGTCTTCGGCCACTGGCTCATCAACTCCATCGTGTATTTTTCGGCGCTCCCACTAACAATTTACACGATTCGTGGCCGATTCCAATCGGCCCCCGCGCAGGCACGGGGAGAGCAGATTCGTCCATCCGCCGATTCCCAAGCCACCCAAGCCGCTCACTGAGCAATCTCTTTGCGGCGCCAGTAGCGCAAAAGGAGGATTGGCAGGACCACGTGCAAGGCGACAACGGCGCCGATCAACACCCAACCCCACCAGGCAAGTTGGATGTCAACAGCGCCGGTAGCCACCGCGTCGCCGCCGTGCAGAGTCCGCGCCATGAATTATCCAAGCCCGGGTACCGGTTTCACGATTTGGGCTGGGGCACCGTCAGGGCCCGCTGCACCGCCCGCTGGACTTCCTGGGGATCCAAGGGCTTTGCTAGGACGTCCGGAGACGAGGCAAACGTGCTCATGAGGATGACCGGCGTCCCTGGCCGATGGGTCTCCACTTCCCTTGCCAGGGCGTGGCCATCCATGCGAGGCATGCGAATATCGGCGAGGACGAGATGCACCTGCCGCTCAAGGAGTTGCTCGACGGCTTCCTCGCCGTCCTTAGCGGCAACCACGTGGTAGCCGGCGGCGCGCAGGATGTACGTCACTGCTTCGCGGACGTCGGCATCATCTTCCGCCACGAGGATGCAGCGGCCATCACCGGAGGCGGCGGGCGGTGCTTCCTCTCGGGTTTCCTGCTTCGTCGCTCGTGGCATGGTGATGGTGAACGTCGATCCTTGCCCGATGCGGCTATCCACGCGCATATCGCCTCCGTGTTGTTGGATGACACCGAGGCTGGTTGCGAGTCCCAGGCCGGTGCCGTGATCCTTGGTCGTGAAGAACGGGTCGAACACCTTGGCCACTGTTTCCTCGTCCATGCCTTGACCGTCGTCGCTGACCGTGATGACCACTGTGTCGGCGGCTTCATCGATGCGGCTGGCGATGGAGATGTTGCCACCGTCGGGCATGGCGTCCCGCGCGTTCACGCACAGGTTGAGGAGCACTTGCTCCAGAAGCCCCGGATCGACCTTGACGACGCCACCGCCGAGTTCAATGCGCACTTGGACATCGTCGCCCAGCGTCCGGTCAAGCAAGGCTTCCATCCCCCTCAGCACTTCATTTACATCCACTGCCTCGGGGTGACTGGG
>JBFJXU010000088.1:0-8062 GCA_041622975.1 Thermoplasmatota archaeon | reverse complement strand
TGAGCGACCCCGAATTTACGGTCATGGACGATAACACCGTGTGCTACACGGACCTCATGGCCTTAGCAACCAGCAGCGTGGTCTGTAGCACCGACGACGGACAGACATGGCTACCCGGCAATGAGTTTGCATCCGGGGGCCCCAATGATCGCCAGTGGCTTGCAAGTCATGGCAAGGAACTCTACTTCACGGCGAACTACTTCGCCGACCACCACATCCGTGTCAGCACGGACCGCGGCCTTACCTGGGAGGACCGCGGGGACGTGCCCTGCAGCCATGACCTCGTCGCCAATCCCCTCAATGGCCACCTCGTGGTAGGTTGCCCCGATGGCATCGCCGTGAGCCACGATGGTGGCTGGACGTGGGAGCACCGGACGGCGCCCGGCGGCGCCGGCGGGCAACGCATCATGGCGGAACCCGCCATCGACGGCGCGGGCGTCATCTGGATGGTCTTCGTGGATGGTGAGCGCGATGTGTGGGTGATGGGTACCGCGGACGAAGGCGCTACATGGCCCTGGCGTGTTGACGTCGGTTCGTTCTACAGGGAGCAAATCGGTGACCATGGCACCTATGTTTGGCCGTGGATCAGCGCGGGCAGCGCGGGCCGCTTCGCCGTGAGTTGGATTGGCTCCGAACACCACGAAGACTCGGCGGAGAACGAAGGGCCTTGGTTCATCGAATCGATTTCTGTCGTCAATGCGGTTGGCCCGGTCGCGTGGGGCCCAGGTGGTGATGGTTACACAGTCGCCGAGGAGGCGCCAGAGATGAAGATGTTCTACACCCGGCTCACGCCGGACCCCATTCACGTCCAACCCATCTGTCAAAGCGGCACTGTGTGCCAAGTAGGTAGCGTGCAAGGCGACCCGGCCAGCGACCGCCGCCTGGGCGACTTCTTCGAGACCACCATTGACCACGAAGGCAATCTCCACGGCGTATGGAGCAACACGGCCGAAGCAGCCGACGATGTGATCAGCCATGCCCAATACGTTCGCCAGACCGGCGGTGTTTCCCTCGTCGAGGGGCCGCTTCACTGGGGCTTCCCCACCCAGGGCTGATTCATGAACTGGCTTCGGGTCCTTGGCGTTCTTGCTGCAGCCGTGTTGGCTGCTGGGTGTACCGATGACGACCTAGTCGTCCCGGACCACGCCGTGGTGGTGGAGGACGGAGACCTCATCCTTTCCGCGTGGTGGGAGCCCATTGAGGGGGGTACACGGTTCTGGGGTAAAGTGGAGAACACGGGAGATGACAACATTCCCATTCGAACTGGCTGCGGCCATCCATGGCAAAGCAATCTAACCCACAATGGGACCCCTGTTGACTTCATCGCCCCCGAATACTGTGACGCGGTCTGGTTCGGCACTTTGCCGGCGGGTCGAACCATGGGCTACGCCTACAGTTGGGGTCACAAGCAGTGGCAAGGTGACGCATTCAACGCCACCTCGCGTCCTGCGCCCCAAGGCACGTACCAATGGACTCTGGCCTTTGCGACGCGGGATGACACTCACATCGAGGCGTTGCAGAACGTTGAGGTATTGTTCCCTCAGGATGTACGAGACGCGTCAGAGTAGCCACTCGGGCGGTTGCCCCGCGTGGAACGGACACCATTACCTCGCCGTCCGCCGATAACCCCATCAGCACGTGCCGTAACCTTTAGGGGCCGTTCAGCGGCTCGCGGCGCGTGAAGGCCACCCTGCTGGAGAAAATGGCTGGGGAAATCACCCTCAGCGACGAAGCGGGCGCAACCCTGCGGAAATGGCGGGAGACGTTTCGCCTGAGTCAATCCGAACTAGCAGAACACCTCGACGTCAACGCCAGCGTCGTGAGCGATTACGAATCCGGCCGCCGCAAGAGCCCCGGCATCGCCACCATCAAGCGCATCGTGGAAGCCATCATCGCCCTCGACGAGGCACGGGGAGGCCACATTGTGGCGCGGTACCATTCACTCATCAACCCAACCGAAGGCATCCTGGACATCAGAGAACTGCCCGGCCGCCTAGAGGCCACGGCGTTCATGGACGCCATCGAAGCACGGGCCCTTGTTCTGGGTGGCATCGAAGACAAGCGCATCCAAGGATACACGCTCATCGACTCAGTGCAAGCCATTGGCAGTCTCAACGCCAATGACTACAATCGCATCTACGGGTGGAGCACGGAGAGAGCGCTCATCTTCAGTGGCATCAAGTATGGCCGCAGCCCCATGATCGCCATCCGGGTTCACCCCATGAAGCCCAGCTTGGTAGTCTATCACAAGCCCGAGGATGTGGACCGCCTTGCATACCGGTTGGCGGAATTCGAGCAGATTCCTCTCTTGGTCACTGACCTTGAAATGCCGGAACTCCAGGCGCGTTTGGCGGCCCTGTAGTTGGGCTGGCCCTACGGGCTAACCAGGAGCGGTTTGACGGCAACGCGCAGGCGGTATGGCACGGGCTCCGCATTGGCTTTGCCCAACAGGGGGTCGCACGGGGGCACCGTGCCGCCCAACCACACCTCCACGTCTTGACCGTCCACATCGCCCACCTCGATGAAGTGGTCAGTATCGTCCTTCAGTGGAATGAAGTCGTCGCCGCCTTGGCAGTTGACCACTTCATCGACCACTGTCGCCAGGACCAGGCTACGGCCCACCAGCCCCACCTGACTGTCTGATGTGGACATGGTCTGCACGGTCACGAACTGCGACGGCACCCCTTCGAGCAAGGCCCGGTGCGGCACGGAGCCGTTGGGCGAAGCATTGGGCTCAATGGTGCCCATAATCGTCCAAGCCGCAGCCCAGAAGCCCTGCAAATGCCAGGCGGCCGTCGTGCCATCGGCAAGGGTTGCATCAAGGGAAACGAGGAACGCCCCTGGCGCTTCCATCTCCAAGGCCAGCGGACTGTCGGGGTTGAAGCGAACTTGGCGCGCCTCCTGGTCCAGCCCCGTAATCGTCCAAATGCCGCGCGTAATCTCTTGGTCAATGCCGCGCGTGCGAATCCAGAATTTATGGCCATCGCCCACTGGCAACTCCAGGTCAGATCCGTCGTGGCGAATCATGTCGGGGCGGGTAATGCGCTGGTAGCGTTCGGTCCACTTACTGCCGTCGACACTTGCCTGCAGGGTGCCGGTGGCATTGGAGCCGATTGCGGGGAGGATGGTTTGCACGCCGACGCGGTGCCCGTGCAGGGTATCCATGTCAATGACTGGGGGGCCCTGGTAAGTGACTGCCTGCCTCCGGTCGTCGGCGCTGCCACTGCCACTTTGGTGGTCGTTCGTAGCCTCGGCTCCCTCATCATGAAGCGCGGGGTGTGCTGCACTCCCCGGGGTCTCGTCGAGTTGGGATGCTGTAAGGGCGGAGCCCGCAGTGTCCCCGTCGGCGGCACCAAGACAGCCAGCCATCAAGACCAGGGCGGTAAGGAAAAGTGAGCGCATGCTGCATGAGCCCTCACAACCGATTAAGACAGTTGTTGTGCGACCGGTAGCCGTTGGGCCTACCGGCCGAGGATGGGAACGCCCCGTTCCACCAAGATCCAACCCAGGATAAACAGGAGCCAGAAAATGACTCCTGCGGCTGCAAAGATGGTGGCCGCGTACTCCCAGCGGCGACGCCAAGGAAACTCCATGGCGAGGTAATGGCGCCGGTTGGTCCAGTACATGTACGCGCCAATCCCCCCCATGGCGGCGCCGGCCGCGAGGCTCAGCGTGACGTTCGCCGAGGGGCGCAGGCCGTACGCGTACAACTGGGTGAATGACACTACCATCAACAACGCACCCACCCACTCTGCGATGAGGAATCCCATGGCGGCCGTGTACTTGGCCACCGTGGCTTCGTCCACTGCTTGCCCTGCGCGAGCCTTCTGCATCATGCACCTCGGAGGGTCGAGTTGATGGCGGACGATTGCATGGGGCCGGCGAAGGGCCGCACCATATCGGCGTTGCGGCAACGAGACCGCGCAACCTAAGACCAAGGGCGCGGCTCGTGGGCCGTGGCTAACCGGGTCCCAGGTGCATCCGACCGCTACGACCTCATCGTCGTCGGGGGAGGCATCAACGGAGCCGGCATTGCCCGAGACGCAGCCATCCGCGGCCTCAAGGTGTGCCTGCTCGAAAAAGAGGACTACGGCTGGGGCACAAGCAGCCGCTCAAGCCACCTCATCCACGGCGGTTTACGGTACCTTGAGCAGTTTGAATTCGGCCTGGTCCACGAGGCGCTCCAGGACCGGGAAATCCTGCTCCGCCACGCGCCCCACCTGGTGCGGCCCCTACGGTTCCTGTACCCGATTTACCCACACATTGCCGCACGGCGCACCGTGCGCATGGGCCTATGGCTCTACGACTTGCTCAGCCATGGTAAGAGCCTGCCCAAGCGATCCTACCTCAAGCGCAAGGCCGCCCTCGCTGAGGCACCCATGCTCAACCCGGACGGCCTCGCCGGCGCAGCCACCTATAGTGACGCGCAGATCGTGTTGCCGGAGCGTCTAATCCAGGAGTTGATTTGGGACGCGCGGCAACACGGCGCCGATTGTCATAATCATGCCCACGTAGACGGCGTCATCATCGAGGGCGGCGCCGTCGCAGGTGTGCAAGTCCGCCTCGGAGGTGAAGACCGAGTCATCCACGCAGACGCGGTCGTGAACGCAACGGGAACATGGGTCGACGACCTGGTGGCGGGCCTCGCCCCCCGCAGCCTCGTTCGCAAGACCAAGGGCGTTCACCTTGTCGTTCCCCGCTTCATGGATGACGCCCTCATCGTCAAAGCGCACGACGGCCGCACATTCTTCGTGATTCCCTGGCTCGACCACTGCCTGGTCGGTACCACCGACACGGACTACCATGGAGACGCCAGTGCAGCCCGCGCCGAACCCGAAGATGTGGCCTACCTCCTCGACGCGGCTAGCTGGTATCTGCCTGACGCGCCACTATCCGACATTCGATACACTTTCGCGGGCGTCCGGGCGCTCGTCAACCAAGAGGGCCTGACGGAGTCAAACGTGACGAGGCGGCACATTTTGTACCACCACGCGGACCACGGTGCCACCGGTATGTGGAGCCTGCAAGGCGGCAAGATCACAACATATCGCAGCCTGGCAGAGGAAACCGTTGACCAAGTTGCTCGTCACCTCGGCCGTAAGCAACTCGCCAAGAACCACCCAACGCGAACCACGCCACTCCCAGGCGGCATTGACATTCAGGACTGGGAATCCTGGCGGAAAGCCGCGGTGAGGACGGCGCAACGAGATGGGCTCCCGAAGGCCGTTGCCGAGCGACTCGTCGACGTGTATGGTGCCAAGTGGGACCAAGTCATTGCCTGTGACCCCCAGGGCGGGCGCATCACGGAAGGGACCCCCCACCACTGGTCAGAGGTGGTCTGGGCCGTGAATGAAGAACAAGCGCAGTCCCTGGCAGATGTCATGTTGCGACGCACGGACCTCGGGTGGAGCGGTGACGGCCGCCCTGATGCCGCCAAGCGGGTGGCACAGCGCATGCAAGAACTGCTCGACTGGTCCGACGAGGAGTGTCAGATGCAGGTTGAATTCTACTTGCAACAAGCCGCGTTACTCGCCCCGCCGTAGCAGCGCGGTAGCAAAGCGCACAAGAACCCCCGACTGCGTCGAAGGCCTGTGCTGGCCCGCAAGTCGACGCTCATCGTGTTGAACAACACGCTCGGCGCCGCCTTCGGCGTAGTCAGCCTGTTCTTCATCGCGCGGCACATGCCGCCCGCCTCCCTCGGAATGGTGGCGTTTGCGTTGGCGGTGGCGCGGGTTGGTACAATCATTGGTGACCTAGGCCTGGAGGCCGCCCATGTCAAGCGCGTCAGTGAGGGTCAGGACATCGCCGACTGCCAGACGACGTACGCGGTCTTACGCGGCGGCCTACTGCTCCTGTCCTCTGGCTTGTTGACTGCGGCAGCCATCTGGTGGCAAAGAACCCGGGGATTCACGGATGCCACGACGCTCACCGTCCTGCTCGTTCTGATTGTATTCCAGATCATTCAAGGAATTCGGAGCCTACCCTTCCAGACCTTCACCGCACTGACTCAGACCGCCCGGGCGCAAGTAATTCTGCTGGCAGATAACCTCGTCAAAGCGCCGGCGCTCATCGGTGCTGCACTAGTCTTTGGCGTTGCTACGGGCCGAACCCAGCAATGGTTCCCGTTTCTCGACGTACCCCAAGGCGGACCAATAGGCGTCGAAGTGGGTGCGATTTACATTGCCCTGGCTTACATTCTTGGCGCAGTAGCCAGCACTGTCATTGGGGCCGGGTTGTTGCTGCGTGCCCGCTACGGCTTCGGTCGCTTCCGAATGGATTTGGCCCGTTCATACGCGCGGTTTGCGGCGCCCCTCGCGTTACTGTCATTCGTCACTTACTTCGCCACGGAAGTTGACACGCTGATGGTTGGATATTTTTGGGGAGCGACGGACACGGGCCACTACCATGCAGCCAAGCGCCTCGCAACCATGGCGAGCATCATCCCCGTGGCTGTAGGTTCTGTATTTTTCCCCATGATTAGCGAACTGGCCGCCAAGGGCGAGACCGGCGTCGTCGCCACGCTCATGCGCACCGCATTACGCTACGTGGCGTTGTTCATGCTGCCTCTGCTGGCCCTCGCCGTATTGTTTGCCGATGGGGCAGTGCGGGTTGCGCTGAGTGCGGACTTCGGACCGACTGCCCTGATTCTGCAAATCCTGACGCTGCATGTTGTTATCCAAGCCCTCGGGACAGTTTACGGATCGACCGTGCGTGGACTAGACCGGCCACGACTCATTCTGTTTGTGGGCGTGGTCTCGTTTGGGGTCAACGTGGCCCTGAACCTGCTCTTCATCCCAGACAGCATCCTAGGTGTCCCCACGCTTGGCCTCAAGGGTGCTGGTGCGGCAGCGGCAACCGTCATTGCCACGGCCACCACCGTCGGCATCCTTGTCATATGGGCGCGTCGCACGATGAATGCCTGGGTCTTGCCCCCCGGCCTGTGGAAGATGGTCGTAGCGGCAGGCGCCATGGTCTTGATTTTCACCTGGCTACTGCCCCTTCCGGTTATTGGCGCCGCTGACCGGCTCGTTGAACTGCTGGTCTACGCGGTCTTAGTAGGTCTTGGATATTTGCTAATCCTGTGGGCGTTAAGGGGCCTCGACCGGAACGACGTAATCATGGTGCGCGACGCCGTTCACCCACGGGAACTGGCAAGTTACGTGCGCCGCGAACTGCTGGAGTGACCATCGCCCACCGCAACCGCCCCTACATCACCGAGGGCGTCGCGGCAGTCAAGGATCACTCTGTTGGCCATGACTGAGAAATCATCGCGCCCAAGTTCCCGGTACTCCGGGTGTTCCGCTTGTACGATGCAAGCGTCTGCATCAGTTAGCGCATCATTGATGGTGTCCACAACGACGGCGTCGGGGGCCAACGCCTGGAATGCAGATGCTGCTCGTGGGTCATGGCACGCCACAATTGCCCCTTGGGCGACCAATGATTGCCATAATGGAAGGGCACGGGTCGCCCGTACGTCGTCGGTATTGCCCTTGAATGATAATCCGAGCAGGGCCACGCGCTTATTCCTTAGCGGCCCGACCAGTTGTTCCAGGAGATTGACGGTCCACCCTGGCTGAATTTGGTTACGTTCGAGCACACCGCGTAGGAGCGGAGCCTGCAAGCCCGTTCCTTCCATCGTCGCTGCAAGTGCTTCCACGTCCTTAGGGAAACAACTGCCCCCGAAGCCCGGCCCCGGGCGCATGAACTTCGTGTTAATACGTGGGTCAGGGGCCATGCCGCTCAGGACATCACTCCAATCCGCCCCCACTTCATGACAAAGGGTGGCTAGTTCATTTGCGAACGAAATCTTGGTCGCCAAGAACGCGTTGCTGGCGTACTTGATCAGCTCCGCTGTTGCAGTATCCACCGTTACGCGTGGTGCCTCGTGTTCCTCGTAGATGCGCCAGGCTGCGTCGGCCGCCGTCGGGTCATCGGCACCAATGACGATGCGGGATGGAGCCCGGGAATCAGCGAGGGCGCGCCCCTCTTGCAGGAATTCTGGATTGCATACCACGTGGATGGAGTTCGGCAACACCGGCTTGATGCGGTTGCGCGTTGTACC
>JBFJXU010000087.1:0-8145 GCA_041622975.1 Thermoplasmatota archaeon | reverse complement strand
GGTCGGCCGGCGTGTGGCGTTCGGATTTGAGGCGACTCTGGATATCCTGTACCCACAGGACATCATCATTGGTGACGACTCCATCGTGGGCTACGATGCCACCATCTTGTGCCACGGCTACATGGTCGACCGCTACCAGCGGGGCCCCGTGACCATTGGCTCACGCGTCTCCATCGGCGCCCGCGCCCTCATTTTGCCTGGTGTGGCCATCGGCGACGGGGCAACAATCGGCGCCGGCGCCGTCGTAACCCGAGATGTCCCGACTGGCGAATTCTGGGCCGGCGTACCAGCAAAGGCCGTGCCACCGCGCAAGTGACTAGGGCGTCCCGTCGCGGGGCGGCGTCAAGGCCACGAGCGTCGCACCCGGATTGACCTCGGGGCGGTAGTCGGCGCGGAAGGGGCGGATGCGTCCACCATCCTCCACCCAGAGCGGAATGGCGGCCGGGTGTTCACGGGCGTGGTCATCGAGCGAGAACTTGGGAGTAATCGAGGTACGCCGAATCTCCCACTTACCCTTGATGCGTTGTCGGAGACCACCGTAATCGATGCCGGGCCACAGGGTCTTGGCAAGGAGATCATCGTCGCGCTCTTCGGCCGCCTGAATATGGCAGCGGCGTGGCTTGGGGAAGACCTCTTGGAAGTGAATGCAGGCAAGGGAGTTCACGTCGTCGTTAGGGGTGATACTCCAGAAGTGTCCGATTCCCCCGAGATCAATGTCTTCCAGGATTGCTTGGCTCAGGATGTCGGCTTCAATAGCATCGAGCCCGTCGGTTGTTGCTGCGGCGACGGCTTGGCGGTCGCGATCCACTAGGAGTACGCGCCTGCCGCCTTGCATGATGGCGTGGGCAATAGTGCGCGTCGCGGCATTGGCCCCCACCACGAGGACACCTTGGGGATCTTTTTGCGCCAGGCCCAGGCGCCTAGCCAGCGGGCCCGCTCCGAGGCCGTAGACCAGCACAGTAGCAATTACGACCAGGACCGTCAAGGGCACAATTCGGTCCGCCCCTGGGACATTGGCCTCCTCGAGCCGCAAACCCAGGACGCTGGCCACAGCGACGGCCACGATACCGCGTGGCATGACCGAGGCCAACCAGAGGCGTTGTCGCCAGGGAGTGCCCGTTCCAAGTGTGCTGATGAAAACGGTTGCCGGCCGCTGGATGAGGAAAAGGAATCCCAGGAAAATCAACTCGGGGCCGCGGATGGGCCACAGGTCTTCAGGGCGAAGGCGAGCCGCCAGCACCACGAACAGTACGCCGATGAGGATAGTGGAAAACTGCTCTTTCCAGGCGTGGATGTGGCGCACGGGGACCTTGTTTTGGTTGGCAAGGGCCGCACCCATGATGGTGACGGCAAGCAGACCTCCCTCGGATTGGGTGATGTCGGCGGCTACGAAGACGAGGATGACCACGGCTAGCGTGGTGGGGACTTCCAAATGGTCCGGTACCAAGTGGCGGCGCAGCACGGCGACGAGGACGCCCGCCCCAGCAAGACCGATGACAATAGCGCCGAGGATGAGTCGCGACCCATGGCCGACGGCCAATTGCAATCCGGGGCCTTGTTCCACCATCACTTCGAAGGCGAGGACTGCGAGGACCGCGCCGATGGGGTCTACGACGATGCCTTCCCAGCGCAGCAGGTTTCCCATGCGGGTCTCAGGGCGGACCTGGCGCAGGATTGGACCCACCACGGTTGGCCCGCTGACAGAGAGGAGGCTACCCAAGAGGATGGAGATGCCCAGGGGTAGACCCACGATGGCGTAGGCGGCCCACGTGGTCAGCAGCACGCTGACGGCCACGCCTGCAGTGACGAGGTTGCGCACCGCGTGACTGGTATCCTGCACGTCCTTCCACCGGAGCGTGAGTCCGCCTTCAAACAGCAGGATGGCCACAGCAATGCTCGCCAGGGGCAGGATGCCTGCACCGAGCGTGTCGGGGCCCAGGAATCCCAGGCCTGGTCCAGCAAGCAAACCCGCACCAAGGAGCAACAGAATGGCCGGGACCCGTAAGCGCCAGGCAAGCACTTGGGCGCCGACGGCTAAGCCGATGACCAGGGCGACCTGCACAAAGGCGGATTGGGCCACAGTGGCCGACTACAACTCCATGGGTTAGGCTTGTCCATTCCCGCGCGGCGCCGTCGGGGGGGTTTGTGCACCGCCGACCCGGGGAGGCACGAAAAATGGGGGTCGGCGGTGCGCGGTGAAACGCAGCCCGAGGGCAATGCCCCGAGAGCCGCGTTCCGGTTTGTGCTTGACCCAAGGAGGTCACAGAATCTACTAACCTAGTCTGTGCAGGCGACGTTACCGGCGTCAAAGTCTACGTAAACTTGGGCCAACACCCCGGGTCGGTCGGTCATGATGCCATCCACGCCCCAGCAAAGCAGGGACTCCATGGTGGCGCGGTCGCCGATGGTCCACACGTTGACCGCGATGTTGTTGGCATGGGCGTCAGCGACGAAGTCGGCACTCATGACCGGGATGCCCTCGAAGGTCATCGGGACCGCGAGCGCATAGTGACGGTTGGGGCTACCAGGCGCGGGCCCTTGGCTGGTGGCCCAGAATGAAGCCGCTTCACCCGTGGCGTAGTAGGTGCCCATTTCCGGCGCGTGGGCCTTGAACGCCTCAGTCGAGTGGTCGAGGAACGAGCCCACGAGTACGTCATCCTGGCGCCCATGGTCACGGATGAAGGCGGCGAGTTCGTGTTCGTACGGGACCGTGTCCGGCGCCGTCTGTTTGATTTCGATGTTGATGGGGTCATCGGGGAACGCGGCGAAGATTTCCGCCAGGGTCGGCACGCGGAAGTCGTCAGCCGAGTAACCGCTGGGCGGGGCGGCATCACCGGTGCGGATGCCGCGGTACGGGTAGCCGCCGTCGCATTTGCTCTCGTCGTGGCGAGCGCCTTCGCCCTGGCAGTACCAGTAGGCCGCATCCAGGGCTTGCACTTCGTCCTTGGTCATTTGGTCAACTCGCCCGGCTCCATTGGTGGTCCTGTCGACGGTTTCGTCGTGGAGTACCATGAAGTGACCGTCAGCGGACCGGTGCAGGTCCAATTCCAACATGAAGCGGTCCCGCAGACCCGACTCATCAGCAATGCGGAGGGACTCCTTGAATGCGAACATTGTCGCCGACGGGAATTCCGCCTCGCCTCCCTGGTGAACGATGAACAATGCATCCTCGGCAAGCCATGGATTTTCCAGGATGGGAAGTGCATGTGGCTCGGCAGTCGGGCCGGCTGCGACGGTTACTGAGACTACCACCAGGAAGACGAAGACGTGCTTCATGCATGGCCCAACGCGCCAGCAGGTTTGGTTGTTGCCTCAATCCACATGCAAAGCAGTCTGCGGGGAAGACGGGGTGTTGCGTTGCTGCCAAGCGGAGTTGGCCAGGATGAGAATGCTGGACACCAGGGCCCAAATCCAGGCAATCACGTACGTAAAAACCAGCACGCACAGTACCAGTTGAATGATGCCCACGCCGAGCGCCCGGCGGTCTGTGAAAAGGGCAGCAGCAGCAGTGCCACTGCCGGGGACGAACAAGTTGTAGACGAGCACGAGGACGCTTGCGGGGCGCTCAATGACGGGGTGAGACGGGTAGGGCTCGCCAGTACCGACCATGTCAGCCCAACCGCCGCAGGCGGTTTAGGACTTGGCCCGATGGATGCGGACCATACCCGCGTCGAGGCCTGGCCGATTTTCGCCAAAGGGGCCAAGCGCTTCCAGCAAGCCCGCTACATCAATGGCCCACTTGGTCGGCGCGTGGGGCGGCAGCCTGGCCTGCACGTTCACCCAGTGATTGGCCACGCCGCGGTCAACCCCCCGCGCATACTGGTGTAGCATGGCGGCCGCCATGATGAGCCCCTGGACAAACAACTTGTCATCGCCCTCCAAACCAAGCCACAGGTGTTCCCATGCTTCATGAGCATGCCAGTGTCGACCAGCGTTGAACTCCCGGATGCCTTCGTCCAAGTAAGGGGAGTGTTCCGGGTCAGGAATGGGAGGATACTTCGGGTGGCGACGGGCCATCCTTGACAAGTCCACGGTGCCGCGACGACACACGGTCACTTCGCCTTTTTCAGGGACTAGTCCTTTGCCCCCGCCATGCAGGAAGAGTTCGTCAAGGCCATGACGGAGGGCGACGCCGCCCAGGTTGAGTCCCTCCTGCGCTCAGACCCGACCCTCGCCGGCACCACGACGGACGACGGCGTGAGTCCGGTTCTGCACGCCCTCTACCATCAGCACGTGGAAATTGCCCGCATGATTGCAGGAGCCAAGCGGGAACTGACCCTGCACGAGGCCTGCGCTCTGGGGGCGCTTGACCTCGTTGAGCGCGGGCTCGGCAACGCGGACGCCGAACAGCTCGCGTTGACTGTGGATGGTTGGACACCACTGCACCTCGCGGCATTCTTTGGTCATACTGCGGTCTGCGAGGCTTTGCTTGCAGCAGGGGCCGACGTGAGCGCCCTAGCAGACAACTCGCAGGGGAACACGCCCCTGCACGCGGCGGCGGCTGGCGGCAAGGAGGCCACGGTAATCTGCCTACTGGCAGCTGGTGCCAGTCCCAATACCAGGGATTCAGGCCACTTCACGCCGCTGCATATCGCGGCCGGCACCGGCCGAATTCCCATCATCAAGGCGCTGCTGGCTGCGGGTGCAGACCCTGATGCCCGCAGCCAAGACAATCGTTACCCCCGCGACGTAGCCGAGGGACAAGGCCACCCAGACGCGGCCGCACTGCTAACAGGATGAATCACTTTGCAAGGACCGCCTCGCGGGATTCCGTAGCAGCCAATTGGCATCGGAAAGAGGGAAAGGTTGGAGGTGACGGGCTGAGCGGTCCCGCCACCTCCGAATCACGCGTTGCCACGTGACACGTGGGGGGTAGACAGGTGAGTGGAGCAACACACTCAAGGCCTACATTTTCCTATCAAACAAGAACGTTGGCAGTGCAGAAACTGCGCAGACCCAAGTTTGTTTCCGCCTCAGTACGGCCGCTTCGGCTTACCTTGCGCGGCATCGAAGTTCTTCCAGACTTTGACGCCACACCAGCGCGGGCCTTCAGGGCAGCACGCCTCTACGGAATCCTGCTGGTCTGACGGGACCCGGGCGGCCACGAACGAGCACGGCGGACCAATGGCACGGGTAAGGCGAGGGTGTTCCTCCTGCACGGCCCTCAGTTCGGCCAGGCTGGCTTCGAAGATCTCCTTTTGTGCATTGAAGCAAAGCCGAAGGCGCCACTTGTGGATGAAGGAAAGCAGGTCCCCGGATTGCGTGTACGTGATCACGTGGGCATTGGGCAGGAGGTACGTGCAGGCTTCGGGCGGCGCCTCTGCCCGGATGGCGTCAATGGCATCATACAATGCATCCAATGCGCTGTCATAGACCGCCAAAGCGTCTGGGTCGGCCTGAATGATGTCGGGCGTGTAGTGGCTACGATCGCCCACTAAGGTTGTCAACTGTGGCCGGGTCCCCGGCGTCATCCGGTGGCGCTGGTCCTGCGCGTATGCCGTGAGGCTCAATCCCTTGCGGAAGGTGTAGTGAACGTGCCGCAGGGAACGCAGCACGGGGCTATGATCCCAAGTGTTGAGCGTGTCATTCCAAACCGCATTTACGCCCGGGTCAAGCACTTGATCGAGCAGTTCTTCGTCGCTCAACGCGGCGCCACCGGTCACTTCCCGCACCGCGTCCACCACCAGGGCTTCCGCATCCTCGGTGGCCCGCAAGAGGACTGGAGTGCCAGCGGGATGACTGGGACCAGGTTGGCCTCCGAGACGACCTTCCGGCATCGCTGCGGGCTCGTGTGGGGCAGACCGAGTTCCATGAAGGAAGGCAGGATCCACCTCGGCTACCGCGTCCAGCATTGCATCGACGACCGCCTTGGCTTCCAGCGGAGTGGAACTGGCGCTCGTCATGCGCGCGTAGCGCAGTAACACGATACCACTGACCGTATGGTACAGTTTGGTGGCCGCAGCCACCGGGATGACGTAACGCGCCATTTCCTGCGCCTTCTTCTCGGCCTCCTTGCGGATTTCTTGGTCATCCTGACCCTTGATGCGGCCGATGGCCGCCATTGTCCGATGGTTGGCATCAACAAGCCGGCCGCGCAAATCGTGGTAGGCATCCCAGGCCTTCATGCAGGCCGCTTCGTAGACTTGCCTCGCGTCATCCGATAAGCCTGCGGGCACATGGACGCGGGGCACCTGCATCTCTACGTAGCGCTGGCTTTGCTGCTCTGAATTGTAGAACGTGTGGTTGTGGAAGAAAGACTCCACCACGTTGCGGCTGACCCCATCGAGAGCAAACACGAAGGTGGGGTGCTGGAACGGCGTGTGATGACCCGCCTCGTAGATGGAGTGTGCAATCCGTGCGTTGGCGTCGCCACGTTGCCGCGCCAGGTCGGCAAAGGCATGCAGGGCCTCCGCCACGTCGGGCTCGACGCCGGGCGCCAGTTCCTCGACGATGCGGATCCGTTCCTCGTTAGAAGTATCCAAGTCGCCAATCACGGCCAGGGCATCCTCATGGCCTGGCATGGCGTCAAGCAACGTGGTGCGCGTGCGCTCCGCCTTGGGCCCAAGGCGCCCCACGAAGACTACGTCCTTGGCGTAGCAGGTCCGCGCCGTCGCAACGGCGAGTTCGAACGGCCGAGCCGTGTAGGCGACCAAGCGCACCTGGGGTTCCACCGCCTCCAGGGCGGCCATCTCCTGCATTGGACGTGCCAGGCGAAAGCCGACCTTTACCCTTCGGGCGAAGGGTGCAGGCCACCGCCGTCAACCGTTCCCTCAACGGTTATATCATTGGCCCTCGTGGAAACGACCGTGAGCGAAGAAGAGGAGACCGTCGCCGGCCCGGAACAGGAAGAAGAGGCCGAAGATACCTCCCGCTACCCCATGCCGGATCACCGCAAGCGCGAGATGTTCGCAATTGCAGACACCCTCATGGGCGCCAGCAAGATGACCATCATGTGCGAAGACGGTCGCAGCAGGATGGGTCGCATCCGCGGCAAGATGAAGCGCCGCATGTGGATCAAACCTGGCGACCTCCTCATCATCAAGCCCTGGGAATTCCAGGATGAGAAGGCGGACGTCATGTTCCGCTATCACCGCACGCAGGCGGCCAACATGAGCCGCAAGGGTCTCATCCCTGAGATCCTGGACGGCGAATTCTGATGGACGAGCCCCTCCTCAGCGTAGACGAGGAGGACCTGGACGTCCTTGCCAGTAACGACAAGTGGGCCTTCGAGCAGGCCGACCGATTACGCAAGACTCTCCCCCAAATGGTGGGCCATGACCGCCGCACGGAGGGCGAGGTATTCGACCGCCAAACCCTCATGGTGCTGCACAAATTGCTCTCGACGGGCGTGCTCACCAGCCTGGATTTCCCCATCTCCACAGGTAAGGAAGCCAATGTGTTCCGCGGCACGACTCCCGGGGAAACGCACGTTGCAGTCAAGATCTTCCGCATCAATACGGCCACCTTCAAGCACGTTCTGCAGTACATCCAGGGCGACGATCGATTCCAAGGCGTCGGCGGCGACAAGAAGACCTTGGTATACGCGTGGGCCCAGAAGGAATTCCGCAACCTGCTTCGCATGCGCGAAGCGGGCGTGGACGTGCCGGAGCCTTGGAAGGTTCTTGGCAACGTGCTCGTAACCGAGTTCCTTGGCACCGAAGACGGGGCATGGCCGCGCCTGCAGCAATTAGGGCGCCTAGAGAAGCCCCTCGCCAAACGGTTCTGGGAGAAAATCGTGGCCGACTACGCCGCCATGGTGAACAAGGCCGACCTAGTACACGCCGACTTCTCCGAATACAACATCCTCGTGCAGGATACGGATCGCGCCGAACGCAAATGGCGCCCCCGCGTCATTGACGCTGGCCAAGCTGTGCTGCGCAATCACCCCATGGCGCAAGAGTTCCTTGACCGCGATGTACGCAATATCACCGCCACGTTCCGACGCCACCGCTTGGACGTCACGGAACGTGACATCCTGGATGCATTGACATGAACTACGTACGGATTCCCAACGAGCGCCTCGGCGTCGTCATCGGCCCCAAGGGAGCCACACGCAAAATTCTCGAGCAGCGGAGCGGCATCCGCTTGGAAGTGAACTCGGAAGAGAACGAGGTCATTCTCCACGAGGAGGAAAGCGACGATGCC
>JBFJXU010000086.1:0-8146 GCA_041622975.1 Thermoplasmatota archaeon | reverse complement strand
GCTCGGCGGTCTCGGGGTAGCCACCGGCGCCGAGGCCCCGGGTGATGCTCTTGCCGACGAGTAGTTTCTTGTCGGCTTCCACGAGGTCAAGCGCCTGCTTGTCCGTGTTGATAGCAATGGTCTCGGCTCCCTTGACACCGATCTTGTGGAGGCGATTGATGGTGTTGCCACCTGCGCCGCCACAACCTACGATGACGATTTTGGGTTCGCCGAAGTTGTCGTATTCTTGGGGGGCCACCTCTTGGGCGTACCCCACTGCTTCTCCGATAAGGCTCTTCATTGTGCTCCCTCGTTGGTGACCGTTGGGGCAGGCGGTCGGACCTGGGGCATCCCATCCCCGCCGTGCATCAGAGTCCCTCCAAGAGGTCTTGGTGGTCCTTGAGGACGGCGGCCAGTTTGACCAGTTTCTGCATCTTTTCTTCGGCTTCGATGGTGCGATCCGCTTTCTCCCCCTGGCCTTCGAGGAATTCGCGGAGTGCGTGCCGCATTACTTCCGTCCTGGTGGCGTACTGCCCCAAGTCTACCAAGGCGTCCATCTTTGCAAGTTGGGCCTTGGGAAGGCGGATGGTGATGCGGTCCGTCGTCATCGGGTACACCTGATGCTGTGACAGCGTCTGACGATGTGGTACCCATTCGGCCTATCTTGGTCGACTGGTGTGTTACATCGTCGGACTTTGTCTGACACGTCCATTGGCGCTGCACTACTTAAAGGGATGGGGTGGTCTGCGGCGGAAACCCGATTCTTCTCCTGTTGGGCGTGCCCTTCCCCGTGCCCGGAACGTATGCCTTCACGTGGAACTCCACGTGCAGCAGGGGTGCCGAAGTGTCTGACACGTCTGACACGTCAGACAACCGCGCCGAGGCCCCGTTCATTCCCGCTGGCTCCGAAGCCAGTCGCCAAAGCGCCGCCAGTCGTCTAGGTACTGCTCTCGCCAAGCTTGCCGGTAGATGACCGCCGCCGGATGCAGCGAGACCCAAATGGGCGGCTCGCCATCCAGCCAGGTCCCCGCCACGTCCGTGAAACGCTTGGGTGGCTCCGCCACGAGGGCAGACAAACCATGGCGCCCCAACGCAACAATGGCGCGGGGCCGCAAGGCGGCCAACTGAGCCTCCAAATGCGGTCGGCACGCCTCCTTCTCGTCATCCTTGGGGTCGCGGTTCCCCGGTGGCCGGCACTTGATGATGGAAGTCACGAACACATCCGCGCGGTCAATGCCCGCTGCCTCCAACCCGGCATCCAAGTTCCGACCCGCTGCCCCGCAAAATGGCCGGCCTGTCTCATCCTCGTTGCGGCCAGGGGCCTCGCCGACTAGCACAATGCCCGCCCTTCCAGTACCTTCGCCTGGTACGGCATGCGTTCGCCCCTCATGCAGGCGGCACCTCGTACAGGTCCTGACCGTCGCCGCCACGGCGTCCAGCGCGGCTGCATCCACGGCCATGTCGCCCATGGTGGAGACGCGGGGCGCCCGGCGAAAACCCCATCGGAGTGGCGCGCCACTTGCCAAGGGCTTCAAACCAGATGGCCGTGCGCGGCCCGTGGACTTCGAGGACATCCAACGCGTTGACCGCCGCACATGGGACCGGTACCTGTTCTACACGGACCTCGTCATCTTCACAATCTTCTCGCTGAGCCTCATCCTCCTGGTCCGTCATACATTCCTAGCAGGCCAGGACTACAACGCCGGCGACCTCAGTAGCGCCAACCGGGCCCTATGGCTCGTCGTCGGCGACACGGTGTTCCTTGTGGGTAGCCTCGCTTGGATTGTGTACCGGTTCTTCCGCAACCAATACATCGTTTTGACCCGCCGCTACTGACGAAGCGCACCCGCGTGGCCTCTCGGCGGAGTCGGCTTTCAGTTCCGGCGCACCCGAGCAACCGCCACGGCGGCGCCAATGGCCGCAATGATTGCGACGGGCGCCAGACCTGGTGTGCCCTGCGAGTCATTGCCAGGGGATGAACCGGCCGCCGCGTCGCCGTACAGTGGGTCGTAGGAGTAGTACGGAACAAACGGCCTGTCCAGGGGCTCCCAAGCGATTTCTCCGCCGAGGCTGTTCATGATGAGCCAGTAGGTGAAGGCCGAGACAGAGTAGTCGGCCAGGCCGTACCTGTGGTCTTCATTATCGCCGTGCACCGGACGCGGCTGGGGCAGCATGGCGCCAAAGAAGTCAATGGAGCCATCGCCGTGGGGGATGCGGCCGACGCTGGCCTCACCCTGCGTTGTGCCCACAATCTGGGCCCCTTCGGGCAACCCTGCGGCCACGTAGTTGGGGTAAGGGCCACCTACGTGGATGCCAATAGCGGGCCCTTCGCCTGTGACGCGGGCGTCCCATGTGACGTCGGCCATCAATGGGTGGTCCCAGTCCACTACGTCGGCGTGGCCAAGGTACACATCAAGCGCTGTAGAGGATTCCACGAGGCCGGCGTCGGCCAACACGGTCAGACTTGCGTCGGTCACGAGCAAGTGGCCGCCGGACTCGACCCAGGACAAAACCTCGTCCAGTTGCCTGTCGGTCATGTGCTCATGGACGGTATCAGTCAGTACGAAGTGATCGAACCGATCCAAGTTCAACGCCGCGCCGCTGTCCACGTCCACGGGCCGGATGTCGTCAGACGAGAAGCGGTCCAGGTCGCGCCAGAAATTGAGGTTGGAGACCTCGTAATCAACTTGGTCGAAGTCAAACCACGTTGCCGGGTCGTTGCGGTCGAATTGCACGCCCACCTCATACGGGGACGGGTCATTCTGGCTGCTCACAGTCAGCGCCTCCGTGAAAGCATAGCCCACGGGCCCCGTGCCAGCCAGCACGGGTGTGTCGAGCCGGCCGACCATTTCCATCTGCGTGCGAACAATCTGGCGGACACCGGCCACGTGCATATCCGTCAACTTCGCGACGTACTTGTTGTCGGGGATCACGTGGCTGTACGCGAACTCGGTAATGGTACCAACAGCGCCCATGCCACCCGTCGGGCTGCGCGGGCTGAGCATCAAGTAATCGCTGGTGAAACCGGTGTCCGTGTAGCCGATCATATCCCATCGGGCACCCCACTGCATGGGCTTGTCATGGGCATCGGAGGATGCACTAAGGCAACCACTGCCCACGAAGCCCCCGGAGGGGTCCTGGACACAGCCGGCTGGTGCCGTGGCTTCATCCACGATGATGCCCGCTTGGTCGAGCAGGGCATCCATGCCGGACCATTCGGAGAATGCCGGGTCGTTGTTGACGCGGTCTTCTGTGGTGCGCAGCATGTCGACGGCCAACACCATGCGCCGGAAGTCGTAGTCCTGGTTCGGGATGATGGAGCGAATCATGTTGGCGCTGTTGATCATGCCATGCAGATCAACGCCGGCAACCAAGTTGGAGTGATTGCCGCTGAAGCGTAGTTCACGGACTACGGCCTGGGATTCGGGTTCGGACATGGGCGTGTGGTCCTTGTGGATGAGGCCAGGGTTGGGGAATTCTCGGTTCAAGTCCACGCCCAGCGCGTTTTCTCGGTCGAAGCCGGAGCACATCCCGATGCTCGGGCCCCCGATGAGCGGCACCGGGCCGCGGTTACATTCGTGCGCAGCTGCCACGCCGGAAGAACTGAAGTAATCCCCCGTGGCCCAAGAGTCGGGGTTAGGGAACCACACGTTGACAATGATGTCATCCAGGTAAGGGCGAAGTTCGGTGCCGTGGGGGCCGATACCGCGCACCAAGTCCTCCACCACGCGCAGCATGCCCTCGCGGCCAGCAGGTTCGTTGGCGTGGATCGACGCCGAGTAACCAATCTGCAGTTTCTCGTCGCGGGGCACGGGACTGTTCTCGTTGGTCACTTCCACGAACAGAATCGACCGGCCTTCGACTGATTCGCCGATGGAACGAACGTCGATGAAGTCAGGCCATTGCTCCTCCAGGAAGGCGATGCCGCCGAGGAAGTGGTCGAATTGGATGAAGTGAGTGGCATCCAGTGGTTCGCAGAAGACGCGGGCGTCGCCCTGTGATGTGTTGCTGGCTGCGGCGCAGGGGAGGTATTCGAAACCCTGAGCCGCCGTTGTTGGAACAAGCAGAATGGCGGCCATCAAGAGCGTGGGGCCAAGGATGCGCATGCGGCCGCATCCTGGCGTGCATGATTCAAGGGTTGTGGCGCCGCTAGCCTGGACGCTCGCCGCCCTTGGCCCATTGGTAGATGACGCGTTCTAGGCTGCCGGCGTCGCTCACCACGTGGTCGGCGCCTGCGGCTTCGAACGCTTCTGCTTCCCCATGGCCCCAAAGGACGCCGGTCGTGGTGGCGCCCGCGTCGCGCCCGGCGACGATGTCATAGATGGTGTCGCCAATCATGATGGCCGAGCCTCGAGTAGGTTGGAAACCGAGGCGGCCGCAGGCGGCCTCAATCGGCGCCGGGTCTGGTTTGATTGGTCGGACGTCGTCGTCGCCGACGATCGTGGCGAACGGGTATGCGAACTCCAGGTTGGCCATGAGGTCAATGGCTTCCTGTTCGCCTTTGGTGGTGACGATGGCCTGGGCAATGCCGTCGGCGTGCAGGCGGTCGATAATCTCCCGGACGCCGGGGATGAAGCGGGCCAGCTGCCAGGCCTCGTTGGTGTAGTAATCGCGGAATGCATCCACCATGGCGCTGATGCGGGCGGGGTCGTCGTCGCGCATGGCGAGTATCGTCCGGAGATCCTTGCCGATGAGGTTGCGGTCATCGGCGTCAAATGGCTCGTGCCCCTGACTCGTGACGGCATGATCAATGGCCGCCCGAATGGACCCGTTGGGGTCGAGGATTGTGCCATCCAAGTCCCACAGCACTACCTTGGTTGTCACGAATCTGGGCAATGGTCCATCCTGCTTGAGGATGACGTCAAGGCGCTGCCGATGAACGTCTGGCCGGCGGCTCTTCCTCTAGCGCGGCCGCCAGAATGCTGGCGATATCGCCCCGGTCTACGGGGGGGTTAGCGCGTCGCGCAAACGGGTGCCGGGCGATGCTGTTTGCACATACGTAGACATCGTCCCAGCCAAGACCAAGGTCGGCAAGATGCCGGCGGAAGCCGCATTGGTGGGCCAGTTCTCGGACGGCCTGACCCCCACCTGGAATCACGGCTGCTACACGGTCGTCGTGCCGGTGGTCCAACACATGAGGTAACACCATGGCTGCTGCTTCGGAGTGGCCGACGGCGTAGATGCCGGAGAGTACGAGGGCGATGGAATCCACGATTCCAAGGCCTGCCACGTCAAAGGCGAGGCCTGCCTGGTAGGAGGCCTTGGCCATGGCACTGCGCGCGTCGAGGTCGCCGCCGTGGCTGACAGCTCGCGGCAGATTGGCCATGATGGCCGCAATCGCCTCCTTGGCGTCCTTGTTCGACGCCTCCGTCGCGTCGCTGCCCAGAAGCGCCTCAACGGCATCCGTCAACGCGTTGAGGCCAGTAGCCGCCGTGACGTGCGGTGGCATGCTTACGTGGAGTTCAGGGTCAATAATGACTGCCTGAGGCCGCAGGAGGGGGCCGTGCAGGATGGTGTGTTCGCGGCCCACTTGGTCAACGAAGAATGCATACGAGGATGATTCAGCGCCCGTTCCCGCGGTTGTGGGCACAGCGATGTGGGGCCATGCCCGGTCGGCGAACGCCTTGCCGTGGGCCAAGTCGTGCAATCCCACGGGGTTGCGCCCCAGGATGGCAGCCGCCTTGCCCATGTCGATGGCGGAGCCACCGCCGATGCTGATGACGCCGTCGTGATCTCCCCTAGCAAGGGCTTCCGCCTGCGCGATCAAGGGCGTCGGGGTAACAGCGTGGCTGACACGACTGCGTAAACCGGCGGCATCCAGGCGAGCCAAGGCCTTCCGGCCGGCTTGGTACAGGTTGGGATCAACGATGACGAGAACGTTCTCCATCCCCTGTTGGGCAGCCAATTCCCCAATATCCTCGAGGGCGCCGGCGCCAAAGCGCGTCACTTGATCGGATGAGTCCAAGGTTTGAACGGGCATGGGGAACTCTGGACCGGTCTTGGTTAAGGCATTGTTCTTGGGGAATCACGGACCAAAGGGGACCTATGCGCCTAGTCCCCGATAAGGTTCCGATGCTGTTGCGCCGTGCAGGCGTGGTGGGGGCGGGAGGCGCTGGCTTCCCCTCCTACGTGAAGTACCAGAAGCCGACCAAGACCTTGATTGCAAATTGCACCGAATCCGAACCCGGCTACTGGGCTGACAAACTGCTCATGCGGGACCGGTCTGACGTCTTGAGTCGCTGCCTCGTCCTCCTGCGCGAGACCATGGGGTATGAACGCGTGGTGGTCGCCGTCAAAAAACGGCACGCCACGTACGCCGCTCACATGGTGCAGGCAGCTGAGGAGACGGGCGCATTCGAGATGGCCTACGTCCCCGACGAATACATGATGGGCGAGGAGAAGACGCTCACCAAGTTCGTTACCGGGGAAGGCGTGCCCAAGGGCGCCATTCCACCCCATGTGGGCGTCACGGTGCAGAATACAGAGACGCTCTACAACATCTACTGGGCCTTGACTGAGCACCGGCCAGTGACGCGCAAATTCGTGCAAACCATTGGCGAAGTCACGCACGGTGAGGTCCTCGAGGTCCCGGTGGGGACTCTGGTGGCGGACGTGTGGCGCCACATCGGTGTGGACCCGGAGCAGACGGCGAAGGACTACCGGCTCATCGATGGAGGTCCCTTGCTGGGTGACCTGATTGAAGATCCACTGCACCACGCGGTGCGCCGCACCACCAACGGCTTGCTCACAGTTCACCCCGACCGCCTTAAGGGCCGCGGCAAGCATTACCCGGGGCCCGGCCACGAGCCCCCCGCCGGTATCTCCGTCATGGCCGACGAAGTGGATCTGGTCGAAGTGCCCCTCGGTGGGGGTTATGGTCAGCCGGCGACACCGGTTGTGAGCGTTGGTTCCGAGGTGACGGTTGGCCAGGAAATCGGGGCCTACGACCCCGACGAATTATCTGTGAGTGTGCACGCAAGTATTCCCGGTGTTGTGACTGGTATCACGGATCAGCGCATCCGCATCGAGCGCCAAGAGTAGTGCAGCCGCCACCTAGGCTTGGCATCGGTCACCGCGGCCGGCGGCCAGGCCGGCCAGGATTGCTCGCGCCATCTCTGCGTTGTAGTGCTCCCCGTCCAGGAACCAATCCTCGTTGCCGCCAAAGATTGCCACGTCCGAGTAGTCATGAACGGCTAGTCCGGGTTGGCATGCGTCTGTCAGGCGTGCCAAGAGTTCACCGACTCTTTCGTGGTAGGGCGTAGTGGAAAGCCCCGCGTCAAAGTCGCTGTGAATCGGGGTGAGAACAATCGTGACGTTGCCCGATGCGAGGCCCTCGGTGATGATGGCGCGCAGGCTTGCCATCCGGCTTGACTCCAATTGGGAGAAGTGGCTGTAGTCGCGGACGCGTGCCGTCACCCACGCGTCCCGGTTTGTCACCTCGTTGAATGTGCCCGTAAATTGCCCCCGGTCACCGAAGACATCAGGGTCATCAATGGTGCCCGTGGCGTGGCGCCAGATGCTGCGGAAGGTATCCTGCGTGTGGCCTGGGTCATAGACAGACAACAGCCCCCACTGGACGTATGACCAGGCGGACGGCTCGCCAATGTAAGCACCCAGCACGGGGTCTGACAACAGGCGCAAGTTGGCGACCGGGCTGGGGGCCAATTGGTGGGGGTCCAGGGCCAAGATGGTGTTGCCGGGAGCGCCGGCTTGGTCCTCCACGGCGCGTCGGAAGGCCAAGGAATCGTCCAGGCGGCCGCCGCGCACGGCAAGGTTCCAAGCATCCGGGTAGCCCACCTCCATTGCCAACGAAGGGTCGAGGGCGATGGCGCGGCTGGAGCCCAGGATGATGGTCCCTGGTGGGCCCGACATGGAATCAATGAGCGGCACTTTGGCGCGTCGGTCGTCGGCGACCAGAGGTGTGAAGGAACTGGTGCCGAGGTCGGCCCGGGCGTCCACGACGGCGTTGAGGCCCACTGTGACCACGAGCAACACGATGGCTGCGGCTGCGGTTTTGGCCAGCCAAGGCCCCCATGCAGGTTCATCGTTTCGGGTCATCAGAATTGGTAGTAGAGGAACGGGGAATCGCCCGGGCCTACGAGAATGATTGCAGCCGTAAGTGCCACCGCAACTAGCATCATGGTTCGAAGGTCAGGTTGCCACGCGC
>JBFJXU010000085.1:0-8171 GCA_041622975.1 Thermoplasmatota archaeon | reverse complement strand
TCGCTGGGACGCCATACGTGGCCGACGACGGTTGCACCGCAAACGACCCAAGCGTTCGCTACCGCCTCGTTCAACCCCCATCTAGCGACCCTGGCAACGCCGCATTTTCCTTCGAGTTCATCCATGTCGATCTTGCCACGAGTCTCATCATCTGAAGCAGTCAGCGAAGTCATCGGCTTCCTACTCGCATTTGCTGTGACCAGCCTCATCATCGGCGGTAGCCTCGTCGCCATGGCTGACTTGCAACAGCGAAGCAACGAGCGCTTTGCCAAACAGGAAGCCGACGCGGTGGCCCACCAGATTGCCGCCGAGATCCTGGACTTGGCAGAACGCACGCCCCCAGGGGGGACAGGCAACCGGACCCTGGACATTCCTCACACCATCCAAGGGCGCACTTACACCATCACCCTCACGGCCTCCCCGGCCGAGGTGACCTTGTCCCCTGCCGGTGTTGACTACACTGCGAGCGCCCCACTACTTGCTATCCACCAGGAGACGACCGTCTGCGGCGCCACCGTGGACGGGGGCACTGTAATTGCCCAATGGAACGCCACCTGCATCACCTTGATTTGAGAACCATGACGCCCGACGACAAAACCACCACTCGACGCGACAACCGCGCAGAACGGGCCAGGCGGTCCAGTCGCGAGAAGGCCATGGCCCGAGCGCAGGCGGCAGCCGCATCCAAAGCAAGCGGGCGCCCGACCGCAGAGCGCCCGCCGCGGCCGGTGCGAGACGTTTCGGACGCCGCTAGTCGCCCTGATGCCGCAGCAGCCGTCACGGCGAGCAAGACCAAGGCGCGAGCCGACCTGAAGTTGCCGCCATTCCCGGCGCCCGTCAAAGAGCGCCCCGAGGGCATGCAAGCGGAGGAAGACCGGCGTAAGCGCCTCTTGGCCCGCCGTGACGACGAGCGCGCCGACATTCTGGCTGAAGCCGACGAAGATGAACAGGAGCGCCTCAAGGCCAAGTGGGCCCGGGAAGACTCTCTGGAGTACCAAAGCGACCCCGATGATCTGGAAGTCGAGGTATATCCCATCCAGGAACCGTGGTCATACGTGCAAATCATCTTCAACCGGACAACGAACGAATTGACCTATCACGCCATTGAGCCCATGCTCAGTCAGGAGGAACGCCTCCTGCTCGGCTTCATTGAGGAAACGATTGTTGACGTCTTAGACGTCAGCCCGGCCGACATGGACAGAGAAGACCTCCACGACTACCTCGTAGACCGCTTCGAGTCCGTCATCAAGGAATACTCCATTGTCCTAGGAGACGAAGACACGGAACCGGAAGAAAGCAAGGAGCGCCTGCTCTACTACGTGCTGCGCGATTTCCTTGGGGAAGGCCCCTTAGAGATTCTCATGGGGGACCCCATGATTGAGGACATTTCCTGCGACGGCCCCCACGAGGCCTTGTTCATCTATCACCGCCGCCACGAGTCCATGCAGACCACGATCCAGTTCCGTGACCATGACCACCTGGACGGGTTCATCATTCGCTTGGCCCAACGGTCCGGCAAGCACGTAAGCATCGCGGAGCCCGTGCTGGATGCAACCATGCCCGACGGCTCGCGGTTGCAGGCCACGTACGGCAAAGAGGTGTCCACCTTTGGTTCAACTTTCACCATTCGTAAGTTCCGAGACACGCCGTTCTCGCCAATTGATTTGGTTCGGTTTGGTACCATGGATGCCAAGGTCCTATCCTACCTTTGGCTCGTCATCCAGCACCGGTCCAGCGGCCTCTTTGCGGGCGGTACCGCCAGTGGTAAGACCACTGCACTCAACGCCGTGAGTTTGTTCATTCCACCACAGATGAAAGTGGTGAGCATTGAGGATACCAGGGAGATTCAGGTCGCCCAGAAGAACTGGATTGCCGGCATTACCCGTGGTGGCTTCGGCCCCCGCGACGCCCATGGCCGCCAAGCCGGTGAAATCGACATGTTCGCCCTGCTCAAGAACGCCCTAAGGCAACGCCCCGAATACATCATCGTGGGTGAAGTCCGTGGTGCCGAGGCATACAACTTGTTCCAAGCCATGGCAACCGGCCACAGTGCCTACGGTACTCTGCACGCAGACAGCGTGGATGCAGCCATCCACCGCTTGGAATCGGACCCCATCAACATCCCGCGACCGCTGCTTGAAGCCCTGGACATCATTTGCGTCCAGATCCTCACACGCGTCGGAGACATGCGGGTACGCCGCACCAAGACCGTTACGGAGATGGTTGGCCTTGACCCGAATACCAAGGAGATTCTCACCAACGAGGTGTTCCGCTGGGACCCGGCCCATGACGAATTCGAGTACACGGGCACCAGTTACAACATGCAACGCATCGCCCTGGAAACGGGTCGCACGGAGGACCAAGTCGAACAAGACTGGGCCGACCGCGAGAAGGTCATCCGTTACCTCATCCGGCACAAAATGCACCATTACCGTGATGTCCACGAGGTCATCAACGCGTACTACAAACACCCCGAGCAAACCATGCGCATCGTCGAGGAGGACGAGCCTTGGCCTTGACGTGGTTCCAACGATTGTCGTACCGCATCCTGGGCCGTAGCGCTCGGCACACCAAGGGCATCGACAAGGTTGCCCGCGACCTGCGCCTCGCCCGTATTCCCATGCGGGCCGAGGCCTACATCGCCACAACCCGCGCCAAGACATTCCTAGCCGGTGGACTCGGCATCTTCGTGGGCGCAGCCGTGGTTGCAACCATTGCCGCCATCCGACCCATTCCACTCTTCGTTTGGGGTGCCGTGCCCATTGCCGCCCTGTGGGGCGCGCTCATGACCCACCTGCTCGTTTCCTCGGCCCCAAAATCCCTGGCCAAGAAACGAGCCAAGAACATGGATCAACGCCTACCCTACGCCGTGAATTTCATGGCTACCATGACGAGCGCCGGCGTGGTTCCCCAAGAAGTGTTCCGAGCCCTCGCCAGGCAGCCCATCTACGGCGAAGTTGCATCCGAGGCCGCCGCATTGTATGAGGACATGGCCCTGCACGGCAAGGACCTCCTGGCAGCTCTCCACCGGGCCGTAGAGCGCAGCCCGTCGACCCGTTGGCGAGACCTCCTCCAGGGCGCAATTACTACAGTCACTTCAGGTGGTGACTTGACTCGTTATCTACGCCAGAAGGCAGATCGATTCCAATTCGACCACCGCATTGACCAGCGCGGCCTCATTGAAACCATGGGCCTGATGGCGGAGGCATACGTCACCGTCGCCGTCGCCGGCCCCTTGTTCCTGCTGGTCATCATGGTCATCATCGTACTGGTCGGATCAGGCGGCATGGGGCAACTGGGTGCCATCGTGTACCTGTTGCTGCCCGTGCTCAACATTGGCTTCGCCTTTGGATTGAAATCCATGATTCCGGAGGCCTAACATGTCGGACGATGAAGCCCCGCGACCACTCGACGATGATGAAGACGAAGTGGTGGGCCGATACCCCGGCATTCCCGACGACCTCGAGGAGGACGACTCGGATGACCCCGAGGTGACGGACGATGGGGAAGAAGAACCCCGCGCCGAGCCAGAGGCAGAACCGGACCCAGAACCCGAGCAGGAGCCGGAACCCGAACCGACATACGAGGACGAACAAGAGGACGAAGAAATCGAGGACGAAGAATACGTCGAAGCCGACGATTCCTATCTTGACGAGCCAGACGAGGACGACCCGTACGCCCCACCCCAGCAAATCCGGCGCGCCGACCTGCCCCCCGCCGCGGCTGCATCCACTAAGGACGACGCCCAACACGACGAAGACACCGGGCAATCCATGTTCGCCGGCGTAGGCCGCGGCGTCGTGTGGTTAGCCATCGGAGCAGCGGTCCTGAGCCCCCTGGCAGTGATTGCCGCCAACCTGGGACTCGGCCTGGGATTACCTCAACAGACCCTCATCCTGGCCGCCACCATGGTGCTCCTAATCATCGCCAACGTGGTATTCCCTTTCATCTCATGGCACCCCAAGCACAGCGCCGGTAAGGCCCTCGACCGGGGCAGTCAAAGCACATGGGTAGCCTTGGTGAGCGTTCTCGTCGTCAACCTAGCGGCAGCGCTCATCGTGGTGGAACTCCTGGCGCTGCTCGTATTCGTTGGTGCCTGGACGCCGACGGGGCCAGCACAACTGGCTTTCGTGCAGCGTTTCCCACTCGTCCTCTCAGCCATCCTGTTGGCCGACGCACTCATCTTGACCCTGCGGCAGCAAGTGCCTCAGACCGAGAAAGCAGTCGGCTGGCGCCGCATTACCGCCAACGCCCTCACGGTGCTCGCCGTGGCATGGGTGGGCGTTGGCGTCCTCTTCGCATTGGGAACCGTATCCGTGGCGGGCATTGAACCCCGGCAGGCAGTGTACCTGGTTACCCTCGGTGCGGTGCTCGAATTCCTGTCCGTGCGCTGGCGCCTAGCGCTGCCCACTGTGACTGGCCTGCTGCGGGATTCAATGCAGGAAATCCAGCGGGCCGACGAAAAGATGCGCGACGAATTGGCTCGCCGAGGCCGCCGCATCTACATTGCAGGATTCATCTTTGTTGCATTCAGCATGGGTGCCACGGCCATGCTCATGACCGGCACCATTGACCTCGGCAGCAGCATCGACTTGTTGCCAGTCATCATCCTGTACAGCATCGTGGCGCTTGCCCTCATGGGATTCCTTCTGGTGCGTACCATGCAGGCGCGCTACCTGGAATCCCAGTTGCGCGGCGACGATGACCCCCTCGCGGGGCTGGTCGGCAAGCCGCCTCTGTCACCCAAGCAATTGATGCGGCAGGTCACGTATTGGAGTACAGGGTCGCTGGCAGTTCTGAGCGTGGTGCTCGCCGTCCTCACGTTCGCCGGCATCATGCCATGGGGCGCCACGTACGGCACAGACATTCTGATTGCCGGCGTCCTCTTCGGTGCCGGGCCTTTTGGGATCTTCTACAACCAGGATCTCAAGCGCGCCAAGGCCATGGATGACCGGTTTCCAGAATTCCTGCGCGATATCGCCGAATCCGCCCGGGCCGGCATGACGCTTCCCCGCGCCCTCCTGACGGCCGCTGAGGGTGACTACGGTGAACTCAATGACGACATCCGGAAAATGGCGCACCAGGTGGAGTGGGGCGTCCCATTCGATGACGCCATGACACGCTTCAAGGAACGGGCTCGCACTCCTCTCATCGACAGGACCGTCACCTTGGTGTTACAAGCAGGCCGCGCCGGCGGCAACGTTGTGGACAGTTTGACGGCAGCCAGCGACGACGCCCGCGCCATCCAGGAAATCACTGAGGAGCGCAATAGCCAGATGGGGCTCTACATGATGGTGGTCTACGTCGCATTCTTCGTGTTCCTGGGCGTCGTAATGGTTCTGCTGGCCCAATTCCTACCCGCATTCCAGCAAGCGGTCAGCGACACGGGCGGCGGCGCCCAGGTGGGCGGCTTGAACATCCAGCCCTTCGATAATGAGGACTTCATTCGGATCTTCTTCCACGCCGCATTACTGCAAGCCATTGGTGGGGGCCTCGTCGGCGGCGTCCTCTCGAAGGGCGACCTCATCACCGGATTCCCGCACGCAGGCGCCATGATCGTGGCCAGTTGGATTGCCTTCCGCGTGGTGGCCGGGGTGATCATCTGAAAAACGACGATGCAGCCATGATGCTCCTGGAAGCGTTCCTAGGGGCCCTCATTGTGGCGAGTGCCTTGTTGGTGTTTGCACAACTGACCCGACCTGTTGCCACGCAAGAGGCCCCGCAGGATTTGCAATCCTTCGCAAACGATGTCCTCGTGAGTGTTTCCCAGCGGCCCGGCAACACCGATGGATGGCTTGCCGAACAAACGACCGCGGCCCTCGGCGGTAGCGCCCCAGACCTCGTGACTTACCTGGACGAAGCCACGCCACCCGGGACAAGATATCAGGTGCGGTTAAGCAACGGCTACGGCGATTTGCGACTCATTCCATCCACGGATACAGGCCGGCCTCCGCTGGCGGCACAGGGCGGGACCGCCATCATTGTGCCAGACTGGCGGGCCCACAGCGGCATACCCGTGGCGACCCTCACCCCAGGAGAGGCGTACGCGATTGGCGCCAACCAGTGCATCAGCAGCCCCAGCGGCCACACCGCGTTACCCGATGGGACAACCACGTGGATTAGCAAGTGGAACACGACTGTGCCCCTCAACGCTCCGTACGGCCTGTGGAGCCTGCATTTGACCTCCGACTGCAGCGGCGCCGGTACGCTCGTCCGGGTCGCCCACGCGGGCAACGCCGCCGACCGCCCCCCGTATCTACTGCACTTGGTGGTGTGGACCGGTGCTTAGTCGCAACGACGATGGCCAAATGGTCCTCATGGCGGCTATCGTCATGCTGGTCATGTTCGGGGCCATCGTGGTGGCGGGAACGAAAGTAGGTACTGCACCGGAACGGCTAGACGCCGCGACACGGGGCACATCAGATATGGCGGCGCAGACCAGTCACGGCCTGGAACAATTGCTGACCCGACTGAATACCACGTACAACATCAGCACCGCCGCCTACCCGCCTCAATTGGACGCGAGCCTCGGCACGCTGAGGGCACTCGAGCATGCTCAAGGCCACAGCATCCGGACGAGCCGCGTAATTACGTGTACTGCAAGTGGCACCAACAGCACGTGGACAGCGACCCTGACCGTGGATCAGACGGATGGCGTACTCGCCGTCAACTACCAGGTCTCCTCGTCGCATCTGATTGTCGATACCTCCTGTTAAGTTGGCTCCACCCCCAGGCCCCAAGGCCCAATTGACCCCAGGTCCCCCATGCACCCCTGCGACCCAGCCTCAAATACTCTGGACACGGAGTCTATCCCAATGGTCGTCTCCCCCGACGACTCTGCAGTGGGCCAAGTGGTGGCGTTCCTTGCAGCGGGCGTCATCCTCACGGCCACAATCGGAGCAGTCGTCTACGTCGCAGTCCAAACAGGACAGGACGCAAGTCCCGTTGAACAAGCGACGCTACAATCCGAGGCCGATGCGATTGCCGCCGCACTCGTCTCGAGCCCCGGCGCCGGCTGGTCTGACCCCGATACGCTGAGTCGACTCGGCTTGACCAATGGGAACAACAGCGGCCTCGATTTGGCCAACGTAGCCAAGATGCGCGGCGCGGCGTCGGCCGCGACCACCAACAACTTGCTCGACTACCAGGAGGCAAGGGCAGCCCTGGATTATGATGAAACAACTGGAACTCAATTCCACATCAGCATCCACCCGGTCGCCATGACGCAAAGCAACCAAGTGCTTCTCTCGGGGCTACGCACCGCCTACATCGGTGATTGGGTCGACCTCCCCAATGTGGATGTGGCCTTGGGAAGCGACGATGCCATGAAGGCGGAAGCACAGGCGAGTCTCAACAGCAGCATGGATGTGCTAACCAGTGAGGAACGCCAGGTCCTCACTGCCCTGGGTGTGAATTTCCTTGACCTAGTCTACATCACGGACGCGCAACCCGACGTCGAGGTGGACCTTGCACCCCTGCCCAACATCCCGCTCGTGGACCAACTGGGCATCCCGAACCTTGATGGCGACGTGTACCCCGACCAGAAGCAGTACATTGACGCCATCTTGCCGGGCCGACTGGGCTTGTATGACCAACTCGTCGTTGGCACACAGGTGGACCACAACGCCCTCACGAGTGCAGTCACTAAGGACGCAATTCGGGATTGGGTGCTCGCCGGCGGCGTACTCATCGTCTTCGGCGCCGACAGTCAAAACTTCCAATGGCTCCAGCCGCTCTTCCAGGTTGGCACGGAAACGGTGAACGGCGGAGCCTTCGCCCCCGACCTCGGACACCCACTACTCTGGACGCCCCACAAATTGAATTGGCAATCCTACGACAACCATGGCCTCGCATGGGACATCAAGAGCCAGGGCGCCAACGCCCACTACGACGACTTTGAACATGTCATCCAGGAAGCCAACGGTGACGTGCTTGCCGTCAGCGGCGACGGTACCTTCGGCGACGGGCGCATCTTCCTCACCACCTTCAGGCCCAAGGAAATCGCCGATCAAATCGCGGCATCGGAGGCTGAATTCTTCGTGGAGAACCTCATGGTCTATGCCTCCGGTAACCACCTCCACCTCGAATACGGACCCGGCATCCCCACCGGCATCCCCATTGCCAGTGCCGTCCGCTACAGCCACTTCTGGGACCCGGACCTGGGCCAGGTG